>CAIVOW010000202.1 GCA_903907665.1 uncultured Actinomycetes bacterium
ACCGTGTGGATCCTGACAATGGCTCTTATTTACAGCACGCGCCGATCTTTTGTAAAAAAGTCTGAAGATGACATTGTGATGGAGCCAATTACTCTTCAACGCATTCGTCGGATATTTACTTTTGATAAATCAATTATTATTGCTTTTTCAATCGGTACATTTATTGAATTTGCATGTAGCGACTGGTCCACTCTCGTAACGAATCAGGAGATTGGTGTACGTAAAAGCATAAGCGTGCTCTCGTACTTAGCGCTGATCGTTGGAATGATTCTTGGCCGAATGTATTTTGTTCGAATGACTCGGTATCAATCTGAGCGATTTTGGATTCGATTGGGTGCCTTAGCCGGGGGCGGTGGATTTATCGTCTGTACCCAGCTTGGATGGTTCCTAGCTGGTAAGGGATCATCACTTGCCTTACCCATCGAAGTAGCAGCATTTTTTATCGCGGGACTTGGGACCTCGTTCATGTCACCTTTATTCACGACGATTGCCAATCGCAGAAGCTCCTTAAAAGCAAGTGAAATCGTCTCTCAACTCAACCTATCCAATACGATCATCATTTTTGGAGCAAAAATAATTGTTTCTTGGATAGCTCAAGTCACATCAATCACGATTGCCTTATTAGTCCCAGGGATATTCCTCATGCTTGTAGCTAAATTTGCTTACCTAGGAAATCCAAACCGGGTGGTTGAAAAAACGATTTAAGCGGGTTTTAGCCATATCGTTGCAAGCGGTGGAAGTCGAAGAGTTGTCGGGACTCCGACAATCGATTCAATCCTCGAATTTGTAACCCCGCTCCCACCGAAACTCAAACTATCTGTATTGAGAATTTCATTCCACGTTCCCGCAGTAGGAAGTGGGAGTAAATAATTTTCGTGCGGGACGGGGGAGAAGTTAGTAATTGCCACAATGCATTCCCCGGTTTCAGACCAGCGCGCGAAAGCCATTGTGTTACCTGCCCCATCGTTGTCCACCAACCAGGTAAAGCCTTCGCTGGATGTGTCGCGCTCCCAGAGCGGTGAGTTCGCGCGATAGAGAATATTGATCTCTTTCACGCAGCCTTGTACTCCGCTGTGTTCCTCGTAGTCGGTTAAATGCCAATCAAGTGAACGAGCCTCACTCCACTCATCATTTTGCGCAAATTCACATCCCATAAAGAGAAGCTTCTTGCCTGGATGCGCCCACATGAATCCATAAAGTGCTCGGAGAGTTGCGAGCTTTTGCCATCGGTCGCCAGGGATTCGACTAAGGAGTGATCCTTTTCCATGAACAACTTCATCATGGGAAAGTGGAAGCAAGAAATTTTCAGACCATGCGTAAAGAATTGAGAACGTTATTTCATTGTGATGATAAATGCGGTGAATTGGATCATGATGTATATATTCAAGAGTGTCATGCATCCACCCCATGTTCCATTTGAAACCAAACCCAAGGCCATTTTCACTTGTTGGTTTTGTTACTCCTGCCCAGGCAGTTGATTCTTCTGCAATCATCATTATTCCGGGTACTTGCCGATATGCGGTTGCCGTTACCTCTTGTAGTAATGCAACGGCCTCAAGATTCTCGCGCCCACCAAGCTTATTAGGCAGCCACTCACCTTCTTTTCGCGAGTAATCTAAATACAGCATCGAAGCTACCGCATCGACTCGAATTCCATCAACGTGATACTCAAGGAGCCAATAGAGAGCACTCGCTACTAAGAAATTTCGAACTTCATTGCGACCATAATTAAATATCAAGGTTCCCCAGTCTGGATGCTCACCGAGTCTGGGATCTTCGTGTTCGTAAAGGGCCGTTCCATCAAAACGGGCAAGTGCCCATTCATCTTTTGGAAAGTGGGCAGGAACCCAATCTAAGATGACCCCAATTCCAGCTTGATGAAGTGCATTAATAAAGAATTTAAAGTCATCGGGTGAGCCAAACCGAGATGTCGGTGCAAAGAGTGAAGTCACTTGGTATCCCCACGATCCACCGAAAGGATGTTCCATAATGGGGAGAAGCTCTACATGTGTGAAGCCGTTTTCAAGAATGTAATCCGTTAATTCTTTGGCGAGTTCACGATAAGAGAGCCCAGGTCGCCATGACCCAAGATGAACTTCATAAGTACTCATTGGTGATTTCCACGGTTGAAAAGTTTCGCGCTCCTTCATCCACGCTTCGTCATGCCAAGCAAAGTTGGATTCGTGAACTATCGACGCTGTATCAGGAGGAACCTGTGTTGCTTGCGCCATGGGATCAGCATGATCAACCCAACGCTTATCTGGACCATTGATTGCAAACTTGTACTTAGTTCCAGCTCCGAGTTCTGGAATAAATATTTCCCAAATACCATTTGCTCCAAGGGGAATCATCGGATGAGTGTTTTTATCCCAAAAATTATGATCTCCAATAAGACTTACGGCTCGCGCATTAGGAGCCCAAACCGAGAATGCCGTCCCGAGGAGCTCACCGCGCGAATCTCGACGTACATGCGCCCCCAATACCTGCCATAGGCGTTCATGTCGCCCTTCAGCGATCAGGTATAGATCCATCTCACCCAGCGTTGAATGTGGGTTCAAATAACCAACTGGTGGGAACTTTACTGTGGGTTTTTTGCTAAAAAACTTTTTGATCATGGACGATCCACGTAGGCAATATGAGCAACTTTTCCATCTGGTCGCCCTGGATTTAGTTTCACAAAAGTATGTGGATGCCAAGTATAAGTTTTTCCATCAAGTAAATCTTTAACATCAAAAGTATCGCTTTCAAATCCTAAGAACCACATATCCCAATGAATCATGCTCTCTTGTGGTCCTTTTGGATCTAGGTTCACTACGACGAGAACAAGGTCACTTCCTTCTCGTTTGGAGTAAGCAATGATGTTTTCATTATCACTTGGGTGAAATTGCAGATTGCGTAAACGTTGCAAAGCTGGGTGTTCACGACGTATTGCATTGAGTTGAGCGATAAAAGGCTCAAGTGTCTGGCCAGCTTTACGAGCTTTGTCCCAGTCACGGACCTTAATCTCATATTTCTCTGAGTCTTTGTATTCTTCCCCGCCCTCGTGAAGCGGCACGTGTTCGTAGAGTTCATATCCTGCATACATTCCCCACGATGGGCTCATCGTCGAAGCGAGCACAGCACGTAAAGCGAAAATGGCAGGATTCCCGCTCTGTAGATGGATGGGCAGAATATCTGGAGTATTTACCCAGAGATTTGGTCTGAAAAAAGCACTTGTATCCTTCGATAGCTCGCGTCCATATTCAGTCAATTCATTTTTGGTGACGCGCCAAGTGAAATATGTATAGGACTGTTGGAATCCGGCTTTCCCAAGTGCATGCATCATCGTGGGGTGTGTAAATGCTTCAGCAAGAAAGATAATGTCCTGAAATTCTTGATTAATTGCGTGGATTAGCTCCTGCCAAAAATTAACCGGTTTGGTGTGAGGATTATCAACTCGAAATATTTTGATTCCTTGTGAAATCCAATATTTCACAATTCGTAAAACTTCAGCAAATAAGTGTGGATAGTCATTATCAAAATTAATCGGATAGATATCTTGATACTTCTTTGGCGGATTTTCTGCGTACGCAATCGTTCCATCTGGGCGTTTAGTGAAAAATTCTTCATTGGTCGTAACCCAGGGATGGTCAGGGGAGCACTGCAGTGCAAGGTCTAAAGCAACTTCAATATTTAATTTATTGGCTGCGGCAACAAATTCTTGAAAATCCGACAGGGTTCCAAGTTCGGGATTAATGGCATCGTGCCCGCCAGCTTTGCTTCCGATTCCCCATGGGACTCCTGGATCGCTAACTTCTGCATTCGTTGAGTTGTTCTTACCTTTTCGAAATTGGAGACCTATGGGATGAATTGGAGGTAAATACAAAACATCAAAACCCATATCAGAGACGCGCTTGAGAGATGCCTGTGCGGTTTTAAATGTACCGCTGATAATCGAACCATCGCTGTTCTTTATCGCACCTTCACTTCGTGGAAAGAATTCATACCAAGAACCAACCAATGCGCGCTCAGGTTCAACACGTATCGAATATTTTTCAGATTGCCCTGTTACGCCTTTCTCATCGAAGACCTCGATAGCGAAATGCCATAAACCAAGTGCCGTGGGAGTTAGCCAAGCTTCATAACGTTTTGAATTAGGCCAGACTTCACGCATAGGTTCTGTCTGGACCAAAGCGCCTTTCGGATCAAAAAGAAGCGCGTTTGCCGAAAATGTCTCATGACCTTCGCGGAAGATTGTTGCAGAAACAGGTAGCGATTCACCAGGAATCGCCTTCGTTGGAACGAATTCACCACCAAAGTAGGTTGCAGGTGCAACATCTACGATTGGAAAGCGAGTAATCATCCAGATCCTTCCGTATTGCCAGGATCAGCAGCTTTGACGTCGTTAATTTGATAACGCTCTATCGCCTCCTGGACAACTTTAGATTTTAATTCACCTTCCTCAGCTAACTGGGAAAGTGCTGCGATTGTGATGGATGCGCCGTCCACTTTGAAGTGTCTTCGAAGAGCCCCACGCGTATCTGATAATCCAAATCCATCCGTTCCAAGTGAAGAAAACGGATTCTTAACCCATGGAGCGATTTGGTCTTGTACCGCCTTCATGAAGTCACTTACTGCAATTACTGGACCTTCATGGCCAGCTAATTTCTTGGTAACAAATGCACTCTTCTTATCACCAGGATTAAGTAAGTTATGGCGATCAACTTCTAAACCATTTCGTCGCATTTCATTCCATGAGGTAACCGACCAAACGTTGGCCGAAACGCCCCAATGCTCATCCAGGAGTTTCTGTGCCTCAAGAGCCCAATTGACTCCAACCCCAGATGCCAAGAGCTGAACTTTGCGCTTGTGCTTCGATGTTGCAGGTGCATATAAATACATACCTTTTAGAAGTCCATCGACGTCAAGATTTGCTGGTTCGGCAGGCTGAGGGTACGGCTCGTTATAAACAGTGATGTAGAAGAAAACGTTCTCACTATTTTCACCATACATACGGCGAAGCCCATCACGCACGATGTGGCCAAGCTCAAAACCAAATGCCGGATCGTATGCAACAACAGCTGGATTAGTTGACGCAAGAAGCGGTGAATGACCATCCTCATGCTGTAAACCTTCACCATTGAGAGTCGTGCGTCCTGCAGTAGCCCCGACTACAAATCCACGAGCTAATTGGTCGGTGGCTGCCCAGAATGCATCTCCGGTGCGTTGGAATCCAAACATTGAATAGAAAATGTAAATTGGAATCATTGGTTCATCGTGGGTTGAATACGAAGATCCAACTGCCGTAAAGGATGCTGCTGATCCTGCCTCATTAATACCTTCGTGCAGAATCACACCAGAAGTAGATTCTTTATACGAGAGCATCAATTCACGGTCAACGGCGGTATAGGTCTGTCCGTGAGGTGAATAAATTTTTAAACTTGGGAAAAGTGAATCCATTCCAAAGGTACGAGCTTCATCAGGAATAATTGGAACAAAACGCTTTCCTATTTCTGGATCCTTAATGAGGTCCTTGAGAAGTCGCACGAAAGCCATCGTTGTCGCAATTCCTTGCGCACCTGAACCACGCGCTACTGATTCATAAGCCGCGGCAGGCGGTTGTGGAAGTGGCTTTGAAGCTTTGCGGCGCGAAGGTATCGCACCACCAAGTGCTTGGCGACGCTCGATTAAATACTTATATTCTGCTGAATCTTCAGCAGGGCGGTAATAAGGCGGAAGATACTTATCAATTGCTTCATCTGGAATTGGAAGTTGAAGGCGATTTTTAAACTCAATTAAGTCCTCTTGAGTCATCTTTTTCATTTGATGAGTGGAGTTACGTCCTTCAAAATGAGATCCCAAAGTCCAACCCTTAATTGTTTTTGCAAGAATTACTGTTGGGCGACCTTTGTGCTCCGTTGCTGACTTATAAGCAGCATACATTTTGCGATAGTCATGGCCACCGCGGCGAAGTGCCCAAATCTTCTCATCGCTCCAGTCCTTGACGAGCGCGGCGGTACGCGGATCGCGACCGAAGAAGTGCTCACGAACATAAGCGCCATCTTCAGTCTTAAAGGTTTGGAAATCACCATCAGGTGTCTTGTTCATTAAATCGACAAGCGCGCCTTCTCGATCATTTGCAAGCAGTTCATCCCATTCATGGCCCCATACGACCTTAATGACATTCCAACCCGCTCCACCAAAAATTGATTCAAGTTCTTGCATGATCTTGCCGTTTCCACGGACCGGACCATCAAGTCGCTGCAAGTTGCAGTTGATGACAAAAGTTAAGTTGTCCAGGCCCTCGCGTGCTGCAAGTGAAAGTGCGCCAAGACTTTCTGGCTCATCTGTTTCACCATCTCCAAGAAAAGCCCACACTCGCTGCTCGCTCGTGTCTTTTATGCCACGACCTTGTAAGTAGCGGTTGTAACGCGCTTGGTAAATTGCATTGATTGGACCAAGGCCCATCGACACAGTTGGGAATTGCCAGAATTCTGGCATTAACCGGGGATGAGGATACGAGGAAAGTCCGCCACCATCATGTGAAAGTTCTTGACGAAATCCATCCATTTGATCTTCCGAGAAGCGACCTTCAACAAATGCACGCGCATACATTCCTGGGCTTGCATGCCCTTGGAAGTAAATTTGGTCGCCGCCGCCAGGATGATCTTTCCCGCGAAAGAAATGATTAAAGCCAACTTCATACAACGTCGCAGAAGATGCATAAGAAGAGATATGTCCACCGACTCCAACACCTGGACGTTGTGCACGATGCACCATAACTGCTGCGTTCCAGCGAATAATGCGACGAATTCTGCGTTCCATATCTTCATCGCCAGGAAATGCTGGTTCATCATCGGGGTGAATAGTGTTGATGTAATTAGTAGAGCGCACACTTGAAATGCCAACGTTATTCTCACTTGCCTGTTGCAACATTGAAAGCATTAAATATCTGGCTCTTACTGGACCAGCATTCTTAAGAACGGCGTCAAGGGAATCCCTCCATTCAGCAGTCTCTTGCGGATCGGTATCCACTAGCTGCCCAATGAGGTGATCTGGTGCCTGACTATTTTCGCTCGGTGAGGTCATAGGGCCTATCTTTCCCCCTCAAGGCCCCTCTCGTCACATCGGCAGACGCGTTAAGTCCAAGATTTGGGACACAAGGAGCCGAAAGGACTTGCAAGAAGGGGAAAGGTTGGGTGGACTACTCCTGTGAAACACACTCACCTCCTCATGAGCACTTATGCAGGACGCCAGGAGCAAGCTTGAACCCTCAAGCAACTGCTGCTGTAGAGCGGATGGGCATCGCGCCCGGTGATCTCATTATTGAAATTGGCTTTGATCCAGATGATTGTGACTTAGATTTTCGTTCTGCCGTTGAAGCGAAGTGTGGCTCATCACTACTTGATGAAGATTCACAAGAAATAGTCGATGCCGCCATTATTTGGTGGCGTGAAGATGACGGCGATCTGGTC
>CAIVOW010000203.1 GCA_903907665.1 uncultured Actinomycetes bacterium
CAGTCTGGAGCAGGCCATTGAAGAACTCGAAAATGACAAGGCTTGGCTTACAGCCGGCGATGTCTTTACGGATGGCTTCATTGAAGCGTACTTGGACTATAAGAGGGCGGCGGAAATCGCCCCAGTCAAACTCCGTCCGAATCCCGTCGAGTTCGAACTGTACTACCACAACTAATTCGTTGATTCATCGAAACAAAAAGCCCCGCCGAAAGGTGGGGCTTTTTTCATCCCATCACAGAATGAGTATTAAGTGAGTTATATGGCCGCTTCCGAGAGAACGCTCCGAGGTTAATTTCATTCTTTGTATGTTCTCCGATAAAAATTAGCGGATCTTCATCGTGATTATGTCCAGCTTCTATATGTGAAATTAAGAAAGCCATCAGCTGGCCAACTGCCGGAGCATTTTTAAATTGGTTCCCACTCGTTCCAACTGCAACATAAAAGCCCGCGATAGAAGTTCTATCATAAATAGGTGTCCAGTCTGCAGCAACGTCATATACGCCAACAATTCCCATAGGGGCATGTGGAATTTGCAACGCCGGCAACCTACGTGCCGCTCTTGTTACTTGTGCCTCAAACCTTTCAGCAGTTCTATTCATATTCACTAGATCAACATCCTCAACCCACTCAAGTGGGTCACACTCCGGTTCGGTGCCGCCAACTAAAAGTGAGCCATTGGAAGTCGGGCGCATATAAGTTCCTAGGTCGACATCTCCGATGATTGGTCCCGGCAATAGCCCGCGAGGTGTATCGACTTGGTGAACTTCTTGACGCATAGGCCTGAGAGAAATAGTGAAATCATCGCCGACGCCGGCTAACTCATTAACTTTAGCGGACCAAGGCCCACAAGCATTTATAACAACATCAGCTTCTTCGTATTCTCCATTAACCCACAGGCCATTAATGTGTCCATCGGCGATATCAAACTTAGTAACTTCTGATTTGAATCTAAACACAACCCCTAATGTGGCAGCTGCTGCCGCAAGATTTTCCGCAGCTAATTTCGGATCATCGATATATCCGCCATTAGGTGTGTAGATGGCTCCTAACTTTGAAGTTGCTTCGCGATAAAAAGCTTCATCATTAATAGATTTCGGTGGCCAATATGAACCACTATCAAGGTATGTGGCGTTTGCTTCAAGATCAGTGCTACTCCACCTTTCAAACGGGATACCCGCTGCGCGAAAATGCGCTTGAGTTCCTTCAATCGACATTACAGGAACATCCAACATGATGACGCCAACATCATGCAGTTGTGTGTATGCGGGCAGATCAATCCCTAAATGTTCTCGCCAATTTTTCCAGCAATGAAAAGCCTCCCAAGCAAGTGCGACCGAATCAAAAGTTGAGTAATTAAATCGAACTACAGCGCTGGATGCACTTGTTGAACCCGTTCCAACTCCTGCGCCTTTATCAAGAACGAGGACGTCATACCCAGATCTCGCTAGCTCTAGGGCAATGGATGCACCGATAACCCCGGCACCAATGACGATTGCTTTTGGCATTCGTAGAGAATACCTCTTTAGGAGTCAGTTTAACCTTCAGTGAAGTTCATCCACCCTGAGTCTGCGAGCGAAAAATTCCCAGAGGGACAGCGTGAGGAGTATTAGTGAAAAGCCAAAGAGCAGATCTTCCACTGGGGCGCCAGCCAAACGTCGACCAATTATTTCTGATCCCGAGTACATGACGATTTTATTAGATGTAAGCCACCAATTTGTAAGCAACTGAAAAGGCAAGATAAGGGCATAAGTTATCCAAAATATACCAAGCGTTATCATCTTTGATCTGACAATAAAGAGGTCAAGAAGTACCGCAACAATGACGGCATCTAGTGCAATATCAGAGTAAATCATTTGAGTCTTTTCCTGGCACTTCCCACCCCGTGAGTTTAAGCAGAGCTAAGTAGGTAAGCACGCCCATCAAAGGAACAATGACAAAGAAAAGAATCTCTTCTATTGGCAAGCGAGAGAAAAAATTAATCCCAATAATCTGGTTTCCATCGAAGTACCAACTCTTCTTAAAAATTGCCCAGATATCCCAGGCTAAGTACACAACGATAATTACTGCATCCATTAAGAGAAATTGCTTTAATTTTTTTGTAATACCCAACTTGAAACCGACATTAACTCCAATAGCGCATATCCCAATAAAGGCCAGGACGAAAAGGTAATGAAAATGGGCCACGCCTAATCTTCCCCCACATTCTCACAAATTCACATAACCTTGCCCTATGAGTGATGCACTTTCTCAGGTCTACCGTTGGGCACAACGCTTTTCTCGGAGCGCGGCGGGCGCTGCCATTCTATTATTCGCCATTCTCGAAATATTTGATCTCACTCTTTCTATTTCAGTTCAAGTGACAATCGCCTTAATCGCATTAATTTTAGGAATCCCTCACGGAGCCATTGACCATCTCATTACTCTTCCGCAAGAGCGTAAATCTAAGTTCATCACTTTTATTCTCATCTATGTATTTATCGCGATTGTGGCCGGAGTTGGGATTGCGCATTGGAACCGAATTGGCTTCCAACTAGTCATACTTATGAGCTCACTTCACTTCGGTTTTGGGGATGCGGCGTATTCAAATGAGTGGAAGGATTCGGAAGGCTCGAAAAGAGAACCTTTTTGGGTCGTCCTCACATATGCCCTTCCTGCTGGGTTTCTGCCGGTGATATTGCCACTTACAGATAACCGCGCTTTAACTGCTCTTAATAGAATTAATCCAGCGATCTCACATTGGTCCGGCTCCTTCACTATGATTTTTAGAAATACGACTTTGACGCTAGCGATAATCTGCTGCCTGGTGTTAGCTTTTACAAAAAAATTCCACTTAGCAATTGATCTAGTATTTTTAGCTGCTTTATCTTTAATAGCCCCACCTTTAATTACCTTCGCTATTTACTTCGGATGTTGGCATGCAATTAGGCACACGGCGCGACTAGTTCCGAAACTACCTAAAGCAATGTTGCAGATTGAAAATGGATCTCGAGGTGCCGCTATTCGCGCGGCCGTTATTCCCGGCCTTTATGCGGTCGTTGGAACTTTGGGACTTTCAACGTTTTTCTTGTTAAGTGGGCCCCGGAGCCTCTCTTATGGACTTCTATGGAGCACCCTAGTTATCGTATGGTCGCTCACAGTTCCCCATATGATTGCAACGGCCAGATTCGATTTTGGTTCCTTCGGAAAGCGGATCTACAGGCAACGTTTACGGAACCTTCCAAAACGCTCAGTTCACCGACCTTGGAGCATTAACTTGCGACAAGTCTGGCAACCTATATGTAGATC
>CAIVOW010000204.1 GCA_903907665.1 uncultured Actinomycetes bacterium
CCTTGTACGCGATAACTACGCCGAAGTAGCTGGTGCGCCAGCAAAATCTGCTCAGCTAGCAATTGGGGTTACTCATGCACCCTATCTGAGAATTTTAAATGCAATGAATGCAGATCAACTTGATTGTATTTTTGCAGGGCATACACATGGCGGCCAGGTGCGATTGCCGTGGCCAGGTGGAAGTAAAGCGCTCACAACAAATTGTGACTTACCAAATTGGCGTGCGCGTGGAATTACAAAAACTAAGGACGAGCCATGGCTCAATGTTTCAGCAGGAATGGGAACTAGTCCATTTGCTCGTATCCGTGTGGCATCCCCACCGGAAGCAAGTTTGATTACGCTAGAAGCAGTTCTGTAAAACTACTTTTTCTTTGCAGCTTTTTTCGCAGCTTTTTTAGAAAAATCTGCAGCTACTAATTCAGCAATCTGAGCGGTGTTTAGCGCAGCGCCTTTACGTAGATTGTCACCGCAAAGAAAGAGGTCCAAAGACTTCTTATCATCGAGGGATTGGCGAACACGTCCGACCCATGTTGGATCAGTACCAACTACATCGTTAGGGGTTGGGAACTTGTGGTTTTCTGGCTCATCCCAAAGAACGACTCCAGGGGCGTTATCCAATACTTTTTGCGCAGCTTTGCGTGATACCTCGGTCTTAAATGTTGCATGCACGGCAAGTGAGTGAGTTGTAAGAACCGGGACTCGAACACAGGTCGCCGATACTTTTAACTTTGGCATGCCGAGAATCTTCCTGGATTCATTGCGGACTTTGAGCTCTTCTGAAGACCAACCATCATCTTTTAGTGAGCCTGCAAATGGAACTACGTTCAGCGCGAGTGGCGCTGGGAATGGTGAAGAGTCTTCGACAAATGTACGAACATCACCTGTCTCATCTCCAGCACTGGTGCCCGCAACAGCTTTAATCTGTGCGCGAAGTGCATCGATACCTGGTTGACCCGCACCTGATGCAGCTTGATAGGAAGCAACGACAAGCTCTTTTAATTCAAACTTACGATTCAGCGCGCCCATCGCAACAATCATTGAAAGCGTTGTGCAATTTGGATTTGAAATAATTCCCTTTGGTCGCTTTAGTGCTTCCTTAGGATTTACTTCAGGAACAACGAGTGGCACCTTCGGATCCATGCGGAAAGCACCTGAGTTATCGACAACGACTGCTCCGCGTGAAACTGCAATCGGAGCCCACTCGGCGCTAATCTCATCTGGAACGTCAAACATGGCAATATCAATGCCATCAAAAGCTTCTGGTGAAAGTGCAACAACCGTGAGGTACTCACCGCGGCACATTAGTTTTTTGCCAGCACTTCTAGCTGATGCGATTAATCGAATTTCGCCATACACATTTTCGCGCTTAGAAAGAATGTCGAGCATGACTGTGCCGACAGCTCCTGTTGCACCTACTACTGCAAGTGATGGTAATTTTTTATTTTCGTTTGTCATGTTCTTATCTTCCAGTTCCTGCATAAACAACGGCTTCACCGTCGGCATCTAAATCAAAAGCAGAGTGAGCAGCTTTAACGCCCTTTTCAACATCTTCAACGCGACAAATAATGGAAATACGAATTTCTGAGGTTGAGATCATTTCAATATTGATTCCGGCCTCTGAGAGACAAGCAAAGAATGTTGCGGTTACACCTGGGTGTGAACGCATTCCCGCCCCGACCAAGGAGAGCTTGCCGATTTGATCGTCATATTGAAGGGATGCAAATCCAACTTCACCTTTAATGCCATTGAGAATTGCGGTTGCTTCAACGCCATCTGATTTTGGAAGAGTAAAGGAGATATCGGTTAATCCAGTAGCGGCTGCTGAAACGTTCTGAACAATCATGTCGATATTAATATCTGAATCTGCGATTGTTTGGAAGATGCGAGCAGCTACACCTGTGCGATCAGGTACGCCGACGATTGTTACCTTTGCTTCGGATTTATCGTGTGCGATTCCAGCGATGATTGCTTGTTCCATGTTTGATGCACTATCTCCCTCCGGATGATCTTTGACCACCCAAGTACCTTCTTGATTTGAAAATGATGAACGTACGTGAATCGGTAAGTCATAGCGGCGGGCATATTCAACACAACGAAGGTGAAGAATTTTTGCACCGGACGCGGCTAGCTCTAACATTTCTTCATATGTAACTGTTTTAAGTTTGCGTGCAGTTGATACAACGCGAGGGTCGGCGCTGTATACGCCATCAACATCTGTGTAAATCTCGCAAACATCTGCTTCAAGTGCGGCAGCGAGCGCAACAGCTGTTGTGTCTGAGCCACCACGGCCCAACGTTGTTACATCTTTTGTATCCTGATTAATTCCTTGAAAGCCGGCAACGATTGCAATTGCGCCTTCACCGAGTGCTTCGCTAATTCGCGAAGGCTTCACATCAATGATGCGCGCTTTGCCGTGAGTGCTTGTGGTCAGAACTCCAGCTTGTGATCCAGTAAAAGATCGGGCTTCATGTCCCAGATTTGAAATCGCCATTGCAAGCAGTGCCATCGAGATGCGCTCTCCAGCTGTCAGCAACATATCTAGTTCGCGGCCACTTGGGAAAGGAGTTACCTGGTTTGCAAGATCAATGAGCTCATCAGTTGTATCGCCCATGGCCGAGACCACAACAACGACCTGATTTCCAGCCTTTTTAGTTGCAACGATGCGAGCGGCAACGCGCTTGAGCCCTTCGGCATCAGCGACAGAGGAGCCGCCATATTTCTGAACGATTAGTCCCATGAGAGAAGGGTGCCATATCAAAAAGCGTGAAAGGGAATTATCTCAAATAATAAGACACCTAGCGTCTCATATGTTGAACTTTATACCTGTCTGCGGCCTTCCATCGCTCTTCCCAGCGTCACTTCATCGGCATACTCAAGATCTCCGCCTACTGGCAGGCCTGAGGCTAACCGGCTGACTCTGATTCCTAGCGGCTTTATCTGGCGAATTAAGTAGGAAGCGGTTGCTTCACCTTCCAAGTTGGGATCGGTGGCAATGATGAGCTCGACGACCTCAGGATTACCAAGTCGGACCATGAGCTCGCGGATTCGAAGGTTTTCAGGTCCAATTCCATCAATCGGAGAAATTGCTCCTCCAAGCACGTGATATTTACCGCGAAATTCACGCGTCTTTTCAATTGCCATTACATCTTTAGATTCTTCAACAACACAAATCATTGTGTTGTCACGGCGAGGGTCGCGGCAAATTCGGCAGAGATCTTCTTCTGACATATTTCCACATTCAGTACAAAATTTCACGCGCTCTTTTACTGTACGAAGAACATCAATCAGTCTGGTCGTATCAACGCGCTCGCTTTGAATAATATGGAACGCAATACGTTGAGCAGATTTAGGACCTATTCCAGGCAAGCGTCCTAGTTCATCAATTAAATCTTGTATCGCACCTTCATACATATGTATTCCGCCTACTCGCCTGAGATTGTTTTGATAACTTTGGCGCCAAGCTCACGTGCCAAAAGTTCTGCGCCACTTAGTTGAGCAGCATCCGATGGATCTTCCGTCGTTCTTTCGTGAACAGGTGCGTTGACGGAAGAATCGACAACACATTCAATTTTCAAATCAAGGCCGACAACATCAGCAAATGCCCCTTGCAGAATGACATCGCTGCCCGAGCGAATAAATGAATCCCGAGCTCCTACGTTAACGATGCCAATAGTGATGGCTGTTTCATCAACAGATAGAACTTGGGCGCTGGCAGAAAGTAGCGACCAGGTTAATCTGCGGCGCTTCTTTACATTTTCAATAACATCTGGCCACAGGCGGCGAAGGGCTGCAATATCAACGGGTCCAGTTGGCTTTGGCTGCGCAACAGGTGCCGCCGCTTTTACTGGTTTTACCTCCGTTGCCTCTTTTACCTCTGCTACCTCTTTTGCATGAACCTGCTCTTGCGCTTTTTGCTTCTCTTGAATTGGTGCTGCCTTAATTTCACTTTGTGGCTCGCTAGCAACCACAGCTGGTGAGTGAATTGATAAACCTCGTTCAATTCTTTCGATGCGCGCTAATAACCCGGCATCATCATTTCCTGGCAACATTATTTTTCCAGCAATTAGTTCTAAGACTAAACGCGGATAAGAATTACCTCGCATTTGATTAAGACCTTCATGCGCAATTTCAGCAGCACGGATAAGCGAGGCAGCCCCAATGTTGTTGGCTTGGGCGTTCATGCGTTCTAATTGATCCTCCGGGATATCGCGAAGAATATGGCCCGCTTCACCTCGTGTTGATCCAACGACAATGAGATCACGAATACGTTCCAATAAATCTTGCGTAAATCGGCGCGGATCAAGTCCAGCTTCAATGACTTTATCGATGGTATTAAACAATGTCGCTACATCACGAGCAGCGATTGCATCGATTGATTCATCAAGCAGCGCGCCATCGGTATAGCCAAGAAGAGAAACTGCGATGTCATAAGTAACGCCATCTTTACCAGCTCCGGCGAGTAATTGACCGAGCACAGAAAGTGCATCACGAACTGAACCACCAGATGCCCGAACTACAAGGGGAATAACCCCTTTAGCCACTTTTACATTTTCCTTCTCACAAATACTTTCAAGATGCTTTGCAAGAATTCCAGGTGGAACTAGGCGGAATGGGTAGTGATGTGTGCGCGAGCGAATAGTGCTAATGAGTTTGTCTGGTTCTGTTGTTGCAAAAATAAATAGAACATGCGGAGGTGGCTCTTCTACAACTTTTAGTAACGCATTTGCTGCGCCGGGTCCAAGTTGGTGAGCCTCATCAATAATATAAATCTTGTAGCGAGATTGAACTGGCGCGAAGAATGCTTTGTCGCGAAGATCGCGCGCATCATCGACAAGCCCATGTGTTGCGGCATCAAGTTCCATGACATCGATAGATCCCGGACCATTTGCAACTAGGTCCGTACATGATTGGCAAACTCCACATGGGTTTGGTGTTGGGCCTTTTTCACAATTAAGTGAGCGCGCCATGATGCGAGCGCTAGAAGTTTTTCCACAACCGCGCGGTCCGCTAAATAAATAAGCGTGGTGGATCTTCCCGGACTCGAGTGCATTCGAAAGAGGTTCAGTGACATGTTCCTCACCGATTACTTCGCCAAATGTTGAAGGGCGATACTTTCTATATAAAGCTAATGACATCTCGTATCCAGTTCTGTTAACGATCTACTTAGTGGCCCATATTCACGTCTTGCTATTGGGATCCCCCGCACACCCATCAGAGCGCACCTACCCTTGCTGCATTCCTGCCCTGGGGGAGTTCAGTACGGTAACGCCGCACGGAGGATCTGGGTAAATCCTACTTCCACCCTCCGATACCCTTACCTCTCGGGCCCAAAAAGCCTGCTGGAGGATTCGCATAGCGGCCGAGTGCGCACGCTTGGAA
>CAIVOW010000205.1 GCA_903907665.1 uncultured Actinomycetes bacterium
GAAACAACAACCGGTCGTTTGATCATGCAATATGCAGCAGAGAACATCATTCCGGTCACTTTGGAGCTTGGTGGAAAGTCACCAAATATCTTCTTCAATGACGTTGCCGATAAGAACGATGCGTTCTACGACAAAGCCTTGGAAGGCTTTACTTTGTTTGCTTTAAACCAAGGTGAAGTTTGCACCTGTCCTTCACGTGGCCTGATCGAAGCTGGCATATATGACAAATTCCTCGGAGATGTCACAGCCCGCACGAAGGCAATCGTTCAGGGACACCCATTGGATCTCTCGACAATGATTGGTGCACAAGCATCAAATGATCAACTCGAAAAGATTCTTTCCTACTTTGAAATTGGCGAAAAGGAGGGTGCAAAGGTAATTACTGGAGGTGCTCGCGCTGATCTCGGCGGTGAACTTTCCGGTGGTTACTATGTAACCCCAACCATCTTTGAAGGTAATAACAAGATGCGGATTTTCCAGGAAGAAATCTTTGGACCTGTTGTCTCCGTGACAAAGTTCGATGGATTTGACCAGGCTATGGAAATTGCAAATGACACTTTGTATGGCCTTGGCGCTGGTGTGTGGAGTCGTAACGGAAACGTTGCATACCGCGCAGGACGTGAAATCAAAGCTGGCCGTGTCTGGACAAACTGCTATCACGCATATCCTGCAGGAGCAGCGTTCGGTGGCTATAAGGCATCAGGTATCGGCCGTGAAAACCACGCGATGATGCTTGATCATTATCAGCAGACAAAGAATCTTCTTGTTTCTTATAGCGAGAACAAGCTCGGATTCTTTTAAGCCGGCTAAACTACAAATATGGAAATTCCATTACGCGTTGAGTTAACAGAATCGGCTTGTGAGTTATTACGCAAGTTGTATTTAATTCACGGCCCAATGATGTTTCATCAATCGGGCGGATGTTGTGATGGATCTTCCCCAATGTGTTATCCAGCTGGTGAGTTTCGCGTAGGCGGACAAGATGTAAAGCTGGGAGATTTGAAAGTGGCTGGCATTCAGGAAGAAATAGGTTTCTGGATGTCAGCTTCTCAATTTGAATATTGGAAACATACGCATTTAACTGTTGATGTAGTGGCAGGACGCGGTGGCGGATTCTCTTTGGAGTCACCTGAAGGAAAGCGCTTCTTGATTCGTTCGCGTTTATTTACCGATTCCGAGTGGGAAATCCTGGAGGATCATCCAGTTCCGACCGGGGCTAGCGCTTAGGCTTAATTCCCCCATTTCTTCCCAGTTCTTTTGATTTAGAGGCCCGTCAGTTATCGGTCAGGTGCCTGTCAGTGGCCACCTGCATACTTGACATAGTCGAGGCCAGTTCTGGGCACGGCGTGTCGGGGGCAAACTCTCCACTAGGGGTGTAGAGTTACCACAACATCTAGGGGCTTCCTCAAGAAATTCGCCCATATGGTGTGGTTTTAAGGCTCATACACGCTACAGTTCCGTTCTTGCTTTAACCCCTGGCAAGCACATATTTACCACTCGTTCACTATCTATTTGTTTTGATTTAGGAAGGCCCGACTCATGAATTGCCCATTCTGCAGACACGATGACTCTAGAGTCGTTGATTCGCGTCCTACAGAAGATGGCTCTCTGATTCGTCGTCGCCGTGAATGTTTGGAATGTGGGCGTCGCTTCACGACCTCAGAGACATCCGTTCTCTTGGTCATCAAGCGTTCAGGTGCGACTGAACCATTTAGTCGCGAGAAGGTCATTTCAGGCGTCCGTAAGGCATGCCAAGGTCGTCCAGTTAATGATGATGATTATGCGTTGCTCTCGCAGCGCGTAGAAGAAGCACTTCGTCTTGATGGATCGGCTGAGGTTGAAGCACAACAAGTTGGAATGGCAATTCTTGCGCCACTCCGTGAATTAGATGAGGTGGCTTACCTGCGTTATGCGTCGGTATACCGTAACTTTGCCTCACTCGAAGATTTCGAAGGTGAGATCGCACTTCTCCGCGCTGCTCCTTCAAAAGTTGGAAATCAAGTAACTAATCAAGTAATTAATCAAGTAACTAATCAAGTAATTAATCAAGAAAAAGTTCAAATAAACGATCAAGCTTTACAAACCACTCACAAGTAAGAATCTGGAGAAACACACGCATGTCTATCGTCAATAAGCCAGCCGCAACTTCCGCAACTAAAGGGAAGGTGCTGGGCAAGGGTCTAACAATTGACCGCATCTATACAACAGCTGGCAAACATCCTTATGACGAAGTCACATGGGAACGCCGCGATGTTGTCCAGACAAACTGGAAGAGCGGGGAAGTTATCTTTGAACAAAAGGGCGTTGAGTACCCTGATTTCTGGAGCGTTAATGCTTCGACAATCGTCACAACTAAATACTTCCGTGGCGCAGTTGGACAAGAGAACCGTGAGTGGTCTCTTAAGCAGGTAATTGATCGTGTTGTTCTTACATATACAAAGGCTGGAAAAGAGTACGGATACTTCGCTAGCGATGCTGATGCAGAAGTTTTCGAACATGAATTGACATGGATGCTTATGCACCAGGTCTTCTCATTTAACTCACCTGTCTGGTTTAACGTTGGTACTACTGCTCCTCAGCAAGTATCAGCATGTTTCATCTTGTCAGTAGATGACACGATGGATTCAATTCTTAACTGGTACCGCGAAGAAGGAATGATCTTCAAGGGCGGATCAGGAGCAGGACTTAACCTTTCACGTATTCGTTCAGCAAAAGAACTTTTGAAGTCTGGTGGAACTGCATCTGGACCTGTTTCATTTATGCGCGGTGCTGACGCGTCCGCAGGAACAATCAAGTCAGGTGGCGCAACTCGTCGCGCAGCCAAGATGGTTGTTTTGGATGTCGATC
>CAIVOW010000206.1 GCA_903907665.1 uncultured Actinomycetes bacterium
CCAGGCCGATCTAAAATTGAAACATATGGGAGATTGAGACTTTTCACTAGGGATGAAGTCCCATCTGGTGAATTGTCGTCTATCACTAAGATTTGAATTGCAAAATCGCGTTTAAGCTCTTCAATCACACTTTCAAAGCGCTGGAGAACATCGACAATGTTTTCAGACTCGTTATAAGTAGGTATACATATCAAAACTCTACTTGACATAATGTTTACCATCCAAGCGCAGCGATAAATCGATCCACGCTTGCTCCTAAATTATGTTGATCCTTCAATTGATAAACACGGCTCAAATCAGGTGCACTCTTTGGAATTCTTAAATCAACCTTTGGAATTGGCACGTCTAATGCGCAGTGGACCAAAGTTTGAGCGATGGATGCATACTTCTGATCTGCTACCAATTTCTTTCGAAGTGGCGCTGGTAAAGAGTCGTCATCACTAAAAGCCGCGTCCATAACAGATTGCATAGATGAAAAAGAATTAGCTATTACAGCTGCGCCCTTCTCCCCAATTCCCTTAATTCCTGGCAAACCATCAGATGCATCTCCACGAATCATTGCAAAGAGAGCGTAGCGCTCCCCTGGTATTGAATATTTAGAAGCAATCCATTTCTTGTCTACCAAGTCATGGTTTGCGATTCCCTTTGCCAAATAAACAACTTTAACCTTGCGCTCATCATTAACTAATTGAAAGAGGTCTCGATCACCTGTAACTATAAGAGTTGGTCCACTTTCCTTCACACTATACGTTGCTATCACATCATCGGCTTCGTAATCATCTGCACCTACAAGAGGAATTCCCATAGCTTCAAGCACATCTAACAAAATTGGAACTTGAGGCGTCAGGGTCTCTGGTTCTGCTTCTTCATCACCATCCTCATCAACGCGATTGGCTTTATAATCTGGAAAAAGTTCTACCCGCCAAGAAGGGCGCCAATCTCCATCCAAACAGGCAACCAAACGCTGTGGCTTGTATTGTGAAATTAGCCGTGCGCTCATATCCAAAAATCCACGAATTGCATGCACTGGCATGCCTTCGTTATTAACTAACGTATCGGGCATTCCATAATAGGCGCGGTACCAAAGTGAAGCGCTATCTAAAAGCATCAACGTCATCCGACTACCCCGGCATATGTGACCACTCCCCTATCAACCCTTTTAAGAGCTTCTTCAACTATAGAAGCGAGTTCGGGTGTGGCGTTTCCTAACTGACGAAGCAGATCGATTATTTGCTTCATAGAGCGTACAAAATCACCTACTGTCATATCGGTACCTCGAAGGATTGATGAGAGTGAATGTCCACTTGCCCATCTAAATGAAGACCAACAAAAACCAATATCTGGTTCACGCATCGGCTCAAGACCCAGATCGAGCTCTCTTTCGTGAATGTCATGCCAAATGTTAACCATCTCGCCCAAAGTATCTTGCACCTTGCCGTGAGGAATCTTTGGACTTTCATCTCGCCGGGCTTCATAGACAAGTGAAGAGAGCACTGACACGAGCTCTGTGGCGTTGAGACCAATCAACACTTCTTTTCTGACTAATTCAGAGACCAGTAAATCTGTTTCACCATAAATTTTAGCGAGCAGACGACCATGCTGAGTAATGGTGTTGGCCTCTAGGTAACCTAGTTCCTTTAACATAATTTGGACCAAATCAAAGCGCCGAGCAATAACGTCAGTTCGATTACTTACTCGTTCTTGTAGTCCACGATTTTCTCTCATGAGGCGCGAGGCTCGGTCCGCTAAACGCGCATGCTTCTCGCGGTCGGCACAACCATGACAAGGGTGGGCTCGCAAAGATCGACGCAATTCGATGATGCGTTCCTCAGCAAGTGCTCGTTTCTTTTTCGAGTTCTTTGAGAGGGCCTTCTCTAAATCCCTGAGCTCTTCTTTGATTTCGGTGTACTGTAAAAAATCTCCAAGATGGCAATTTACGCTCTCGCGAAGTTGATCAATTGCCTCCTCGTTTTTACGCATCTGACGCGAGAGACCCACAACCGCTTTATCGGCCTGATATTGGGCAAAGGAAGCCTCAAGTGATGTACGCGCTCTGGATGCACCAAGCTGAGAAATCAAATTGATTGTCATGTTGTAGGTTGGTTTAAAACTACTTCTAAGTGGATACGTTCTAGTTGATGCGAGTCCAGCTAGGGATGAAGAATCAGTATCGCGATTCCAGATAACCACTGCATTACCTTCAATATCGATACCACGTCGTCCAGCTCTTCCAGTTAGCTGTGTGAATTCGCCAGGCGTAATAGTTACGTGAGCTTCACCATTCCACTTGCTCAGCTTCTCAAGAACAACAGTCTTTGCCGGCATATTGATACCTAACGCCAATGTTTCAGTTGCGAAGATGGCGCGAACTAATCCACGTTGAAAAAGTTCCTCAACAACTTCCTTAAATGTTGGCAACATCCCTGCATGATGGGCCGCTATTCCTTTCTCGAGAGCATCTAACCACTCGTGAAAACCCAAAATACTTAAATCTTCCTCGGGAATATGATTAGTCTTAGCGAAAGCAACCTCTCGGATTGCACTACGTTCCTCGGAATTTGTTAAAACAAGACCAGATTCGACACATTGCTTAACCGCCGCAGCACATGCAGCGCGAGAAAAGATAAATGTGATGGCAGGAAGCATCCCTTCTCGATTGAGCTTCTCAATCACGTCAGCTCTGCCAAGTGGACGGCCAGCTGATTGGAAATACTCGGGATTTCGCCAATTTTGTGCGCTCTTATGTCCTTTACCACCGCCCTGATGACTAACGCGAACGCGACGAGCTGCTTCCTTTTCTAAAGATAATATCTCTGGATTTACTTTTCCTTCCTTGACAAAAAGATCTAAGAGTCGGTTTCCGAACAGGACGTGTTGATATAGAGGTACAGGTCGATTTTCGGAGAGGATAACTTCGGTAGATCCACGAACAGCTTGCAACCAATCACCAAATTCTTCGGCGTTAGAAACCGTTGCAGAGAGTGAAACAACCTGCACGCTCTCGGCAAGGTGGATTAGAACTTCTTCCCAGACGGCTCCCCTGAATCTATCGGCTAGATAATGCACTTCATCCATGACAACAAAACCAAGGTCATGTAAGGCGCGCGGAGATGCATAAAGCATGTTTCGTAAAACTTCTGTAGTCATGACGACTATCGCAGCATCAGAGTTGATGTTGGTATCGCCAGTTAATAAGCCAACTTTATCTTCCCCAAACATTGCCTTGAGGTCTTGATACTTTTGGTTAGATAAGGCCTTAATAGGCGCTGTATAAAAGCAACGCTTGCCTGTTTCAAGAGCAAGATAAGCAGCAAATTCACCCACGATTGTTTTCCCGGCGCCGGTAGGCGCTGCGACCAAAACCCCATGACCCTCTTCAAGAAATTCGCAGGCAGTACTCTGAAATTCATCGAATGGAAAAGAATACTTCTCTGAAAAAGCTCGCAGCTTAATAAACTTCATTCGATTCTTTGCTGCAGCCAGTTTTTCAGATGGCGATAGTTCCTTCATAAAACCCACGTAAGTAAAGCACCTGGAACGACGGTGGCAGTAATCGGTAACTCCCCGATTCGCTCTCCATCTGCGTACGCAACTGCCTTAGCCTCTAAGGTAATTGCTTTGCAGCGTCTTATCTCAACGGCCGGATGCGTAATATGTTTACCAGGAAAAACTCGTGGAAATACCCGGATAAATTCTCTGACCGGTATTGGCTTTAGTAGAAGGACGTCAAACAAACCATCGTTCATATCCGCATGTGGACATACATTCATGCCCCCGCCATAGCTCTGACCATTTGCGATCGCAACAAGCATCGCGCCCGTTTCTACGCTTTCACCATCAATAGTGATGCGGTATGAGCGTGGAACAAAGAAGGGTAACTCTCGAGCCGTTGCTACAACGTATTTAAACTTCCCCTTGATAAAGCGGTAACCATTAGCCCGTTCATTGACGAGTGAATCAAATCCAGTACTTAAAACTTGCCCAAACCAAGTGGTGCTTTCACCTTGATCCACCCGGCCCATATCAACACTTTTTGGTCTGGCATTGATTAGCTGATCCACCAACCGAGATGTTGACACTTTGAAAGTACCAACCGATCTTGCAAAATCATTACCCGTGCCGGCAGGTGCGACCAAGATTGGCAGTGAATACTTGATCGCTATCGGAAAGAGAGAATGGGCTAATCCATCGCCCCCAACACTAATGATGGATGTAAATGGATCCTTCGCGTGAATCCGTTCTAAGGTCTTAAGGCTTGCCGCTGCACTGTCTTCCCGAATCAAAGTAAAGTGGATTGATGATCTGCTCAATAGACGCGAGAACGCTTCGCCTTGACGCCTACCCTTACCTCCCCCGGAAATAGGGTTGACTACTAGTGCAACATTCATGCGCGTCGCAGCTTCCAACCATTATCATGAAGAATTCCCAGAAGCGCCGCTCCAAAATAGAAAGCCCACATAGGGATAGCTAGAAACAACATAGTGAACGGATCTCCAGTGGGTACGAACACAGCAGC
>CAIVOW010000207.1 GCA_903907665.1 uncultured Actinomycetes bacterium
GATCTCGTTAACCAAAAACCAAGCAAAACTATAACTGCAGATAAAACTACAGTTGATTTCGCTCTAGCTGCATAAGCTAGCCCGATAATCCGTCAGCCCCAGCGCGCTCTCGTCTGGGAATCTGGCGTCGACTAGAGAGCTTTTCTGATTACAGTGTTGCAGATGTAATCGGAGAACTTTCTGCAAATGAGTCCGTTGACTACATGTGCATGTGAGAGTCTGGACTGAGAAAACGATTAGTGCACTACGCCCGTAGAAGCTCCGTTTCAGTGCTATAGGACCCGGGTTCAATTCCCGGCACCTCCACCATTTCTTTATGCCCATCATTCACTTGCGCGTGCCCATCATTTACTTACGCGTGCCCAGCATGCGTCCCAGGTAATTGTTTGCGCCACCCCGGCATTTACTTAGTTATACCCAGTAATTGCATTCCTGCTAATTCGGTAACTCAAGTTATTCCTGGCTATACAGGTTTTCCTAGTTTTAATTTAACGTGTACCACGTCGTCAATTTCAAGCCCTTCAGAAAATCTGATTGCATTCTTGATCGGGACAATATAAAGCCCATCTTTTGGAAATATTGATGTCGTAAAATCACTTTTACCGATTCGGACCTGCACAGGAATCGCTCCCCAGCCGTAGGTGACGCCAGAAGCAATCTCCTTTATCTGGCTGGTTTCATTGGCTGGAATTGAAATAAAATGAAATGGCGATGGACCTCGCCAATACCAAAGTTGATTCTTAAAATTGAATTCCACGCGTGGATTTTACTAGCGTACATCTCGAATTGAACGTGAGGATCTGATGATTGCTGGAATGCCAGTTACCAGACCGATAAACCCAAGTATCTTTGAACCAAATGCCCCGACATTCACTATTAAAACTAAGCTCACGAGTATAGAAATAAGCGCAAAAAGGATTGCAAGTAAAGATTTGATAATTGTTGGGCGGCGGCGATTTGTTCTAATAAATGTGAGACCAAGTGCGAGCGGACCTCCGATGACTACCAACGCAAGTAGAAATGCAACTAGATAGGCCAGGCTCTTCACGGTTTAAGTCTAATTGAAATTCTGGCGCTACAGGGATATTGCGCTACAGGGATATTGCGCTACAGGGATATTGCGCTACAGGGATATTTTATGCAACTTCTCCCACGGGTCGTGCTTGAACGTCATAGAGCTTTCCATCTGGAGATGTCCATCGACATGCTCCATCAGCGAAGCTTTCAAGTTTCCAACCACCAACTGTTTTCATACGATGATGGCGTCTGCAAAGGAGTCCCATATTGTCTGCGGACGTCGTTCCACCTTCATCCCAGGGTTGGGCATGATCAATATCGCTAACTCTTGCTGGCTGCCTACAACCGGGAAATCGACAAACGCGATCACGCGCCATCAAGAAATCAACAAGAACTTGCGGAGGTTGATAAGTGTCTCGCCCATAATCAAGAAGATTTCCAGAAACTGGGTCAGTTATGAACCTTCGCCACTTTCCGTCAGCTGCAAGCTCTCGTGCAACACTTGCAGGTATCGCACCGTAGCCAGCTAGAACTCCAGGATTCTCATTCACTCCCAGGAGAGTGTTGAGATCAATAGTGAGATTCACTGTTACAGGACGGCGATGGTTAAGAGCTGCATCCTTCGTAGTTGCAAGATAAGAAGAGGCAAGTTGAACAAGTGCGTCCGCCCGAAGTTGCTCTAGGCGATTGGCGCCAGATAGATCTGATAGATCTGATGGGGATGCCGCTTTAACTTCTTCTTTCATCCGAATGCGAGCTAATTTATCAATTGCAAGCATGACAGTTTGGGCGTCGGCTGCTGGAAGAATTGCAATGACAGTAGCCATTCCGTGCTTGTCGGGATACATCTCGACTCGTCGATTATCGGAGGCTTGTGCCGCAGCTGCTTCAAATTCTTCAGGTGCAAGTTTTGCAATCGTCGCCCGAACCTTATTTGTTACCTGGGATGGGGTGTGAAATTCGGCGTGAGCAATAGCAACTTCTTCGATTTTACGAATGGTAGAAATCGGTACATTCTTATCGATGATGTCTGCAATCTCGCGCGCAATCGTTGTCGCATGCGCTGCCGATATTTCACCCGTAGCTAGTGCCGAACAAACTTGTGGAAGATGCCCAACCAAGGTACGTGCGATATCTATTCGATTTTGAGCGGTCTGAGGCGCAAGGCGAAGAGCGGTGGCAACATCTTCCCTCTCCATATCATCAGGGCCTTGGAAAAAATCATCAGGTTCAGAAGGTGTCAATCCGGCTACGGCAACAATTGCATCTTGCTCCCATGCATTTATCCATGATGCTTGGCGTTGCAACACCTTTAGGTAATCAATTCGAGCTGAGGTGCTCAATTGGCGAAGATCCTTTTTTATTTCATACAATTCAATAAGCACACCGATTCCGGCCGCTAAGTCGAGTAATTCAGATATACGGACTTCTACGGGATTCGTTGGATCTATAAAGAGATCATTCGTGGATTGGAAAGTCACAGAAATCGTAGACTGCTCAGCACCAGATAAAGATTCAGTTCCAGATAAAGTTTCAGTTCCAGCTAAAGATTCAGTTCCAGCTAAAGATTCAGTGCCAGTGGCTCGCGCGATTCCGTTCTGGAAGTAAGTACCAGGCACTGTGGCCGGTATTTTCACGGAAGGCGTTGCGTTCATAGGTGCAATCTTTGTGGGGCGCACTGACATTGAAGTGACGATTTTTCTTGAATATGAGCCTGATTGTGGATAAACACGACTTTGGTTTTAAAACTCTAGGAATATTTTAAGTATTGAATATGTTCTATACTTCGAGTAGTTGAAGGTTCAACGAATATCACTTTGGATGGATAAGGAGCACTTACCGTGCCTGCAGTAACCGTTAGCGATATCACCGTACTGCCTCGCGTCGTTGTTGATGCAGCGAATGTGAATAATTCAGGCAATCCATCCGCTGGTACAAGCGGCAGTAAGCGCGCAAGGAGAGTAAAGAGCGTTACGACGGCGCCAAAAGGTTTTGAAGGCGAAGGTTTCCCAGTCCGTCGCGCATTTGCTGGTGTAGATCTAGCCGAGTTGGATCCTTTCATTCACCTAGATCAGATGGGCGAAGTTGAATATGCGCCGGGAGAGCCTAAGGGAACTCCGTGGCACCCTCATCGCGGATTCGAAACTGTTACATACATCATTGATGGAATATTTGATCACAAAGATAATCATGGCGGCGGCGGAACAATTACAAATGGCGATACGCAATGGATGACTGCGGGCGCTGGAATTCTTCATATTGAAACTCCACCTGAACATTTAGTTATGTCAGGCGGCCTCTTTCATGGTTTCCAATTGTGGGTAAATCTTCCTGCCGCAAAGAAATGGTCGAAACCTGCTTATCAAGATATTCGCGCAAGTAACGTCAGCTTGCTCGCATCACACGATGGCGGCGCCTTACTTCGCGTTATCGCGGGTGAACTTGCTGGTCATGTAGGACCTGGTTCTACACAAACCCCAATGACAATGATTCACGCAACAATTGCACCCGGAGCAGAACTTCGCCTTCCATGGCGCAGCGACTATAACTCGCTGGTCTACACGTTAAACGGTGATGGAACTGTTGGCGAAGAACGTCATCCAATTCACAACGGACAACTTGCAGTTCTAGAAACTACTGGAAATCCTGACGGAGATGTATTAGTTATTCGCGCCGATCAAGTCCAAGAGTCTAGAAATCTCACGATGGATGTTCTTATTTTGGGAGGCCTACCCATCCGTGAACAGATTGCCTGGATGGGCCCTTTTGTGATGAATACGAAAGCAGAAGTATTGAAAGCATTTGAAGATTTCCAAAAAGGATTGCTTGGAACGGTCCCTGCTGA
>CAIVOW010000208.1 GCA_903907665.1 uncultured Actinomycetes bacterium
CAATTCGCACGGGAGTTGGGGTACAGAATTATTCGGTGTCGCTAAAACTCCACGCTCTACTCGGTTAATTCAAAGTGGCAAAATCTCGTCTCAATCACATAGTGAGGTTGGTTTACGAGAATTGGCACGAAAAATTGCTGGAGAAATGACCCCAGGTAAACTTTATTTAGTTGGCCCAGGAAGAAGTGCGCATTTAGTTCTAGAAGAGTGTGGGCTTGAGGGTAGTTTTATCGGAGTTGATGCACTCGCTGATGGTGAATTGCTAGGTACTGATTTGAACGAACAGGAAATTCTCTCACTTCTTGGACGCTATGAGCAACGGGAATTGATATTAGGCGTTATTGGAGGGCAGGGTTTTCTTTTAGGCCGAGGGAATCAGCAGATTAGTGCCAGCGTCATATCCGAATTGGGATTTGGTGCCGTTCGAGTTATGGCAAGCTCGCAGAAAATTGGTGCGCTCATACCCGCAACCTTGCACGTTGATTTAGAAGGATCTGGTGAACGTGTACTTTCCCCTCGATACATTCAGGTACATACTGCCCCAAACCGAACCATCTTATGTTCCATAGAAGTACCGGCCAACTATCATGCAATGACTGTAATGTGAGGATGAGGAAGAATGAATAACGAACAGCTACCAACACCACACCCTTTCATGGCAAATTCCGCGGCGATTAGTTATAAAGAGATGTTGCGAGTGGCGGAAGTAGATGACATTGAAGAGCTCTTTGAGCAGATACCTAATGAGCATCGACATAAAGGCACATGGAATTTCCCTCCATCGCTTGCATCAGAAGCCGCGCTCTATAAGCACATGAATTCAATCTTGAAGAAGAGCATTTCCTGCGAAGATAATCTGAATTTTCTAGGTGCCGGATGCTGGCAGCACTACGTTCCAGCTATTTGTGATGAAATGGTTACACGCACCGAATTCCTTACCCCTGTATGGGGTACGCCGTCTTCTGACCATGGACGCACACAAGTATGGTTTGAGTTTCAAAGTCAGATTGGCGAACTCATAGGGATGGAGTTTGTCGGCCTTCCTTTATACAGCTATGGAACAGCAGCTGGTCATGCTGTTCGAATGGCGGCTCGAATTAATGGGCGTAGCGAGGTTTTAATACCTTCAACACTAGATCCTGAGCGATTAAAAGTCTTAAAGACTTACTGCGGATTTCCGGAGCTCAACGGTTACATTTCAATTGTGACGGTTGCCGTTAACGCTGATGATGGCGGCATGGATCTCGCCGATCTAAGGGCAAAGATAAGCACCAAGACAAGTGCGGTTTATTTTGAAAACCCAAACTACTTCGGAAGTATTGAGTCGAGAGCGCATGAAATAAGTGCAATTGCACACGAAATGGGGGCTGAGGTTATTGTTGGCGTGGATCCAATATCTCTAGGAGTCATTGCCCCTCCTTCGGATTATTCTGCCGACATTGTCGTTGGAACTACACAGCCACTTGGCGTTCACATGAATGCCGGTGGCGGAGTTGGAGGCTTCATTGCAACACGCGATGAGGCCAAATACGCCAAAGAGTATCCGACACTGCAAGTGAGCCTAACTGG
>CAIVOW010000209.1 GCA_903907665.1 uncultured Actinomycetes bacterium
CTCCACCGAATTTCAAATACCGGCACCGAAGAGATCATTTTCATCGAAGTTCAAACTGGAACTTACTTTGGCGAAGACGATATCGAGCGTATTGAAGATGATTTTGGAAGAGCAGGTAGTTAATCACTAAACATTTAATGTAACATTCCGCATCTTAAGGTTACTTAAGGATCGTTGGCTCAGCGGTAGAGCACCACATTGACATTGTGGGGGTCACTGGTTCGATCCCAGTACGGTCCACCAAGAATTATTTGAGAACTAGCACCTAAATTTCGCCCAACTAATTCACACCCACGAACTACGATATGTGGGTGAAAAGAAAAGTATTACTAGCCATTTTGATTCTCTCCCTTACCCTACCAACCACATCTGCAAATTCAGTAGAAACCGGTAAAGATGCAACCGGTAACAGTTTTGTGGTTCCGGTGTACACATATAGGAACGCCAATGCAACAGTTCTCTGCAGCGGGGCTTTGATCGCACCCTTAGTAGTTGTAACGGCCGCCCACTGCATCCTGGACAGTAAAGGATTGGTTTCAAAAAATGTTTTTATTGGCGAAGCTGGAGGCAATTCCAGTACAGCAATGCAAGGAATAAATCGAGCCTCGGAAATTCATATGTATTCCAGTTTCACAGGTGGTGCTGGAAATACCTTAGGAGCCAATGACATAGCGTTCTTAACTTTAACTTATCCGATTGCTATGAAATCGGAGGTCTTCTTTCCGACAGAAAACTTACTTTCAAAAATGAAGAGCAGTCATACAGCATTAGAAGTAATTGGTTACGGTTCCGTTTCAGATAATTCGCAAGCAACATCGAGCACACCTAATTCTTATCAAGGAATATATAGCGACGCAGCCGTGCTCACTAATTACCCAAACTCTGGCGTGATGGTTTCAAAGATTGGAAATTCCTGTGGCGGAGATAGCGGCGCACCGGTCTTAGCTATTTATAAATCCAGGGTGACAATTATTGGGGTTTTAACAGGTTCGGTGCGAAATATGAATTGCACCAAAAAACTTCAAGATGGGACTTACCTAACTTATTTTTCTCTTGTTGGTAAATTTCCAAATCTAGCTTTTGCTGCCGCAGTGGAAGCTATGAACCGCCAAAATGCAGAACATACCCAGATTAAGGTGGATGCCAAAGCGCAAGTTGACCTTCTAAATTCTGAAATCCAAAAAATTTCGCAAAATCATGGGGTTGAAGTAACCGCGCTAGAAAAGTTAACGAAAGAATTTAATGATTTGAACAGCAGATTAGCCTCATGTCTTGCTGGCGCGAAGAAAATTATCAGCACAAAGAAGGGAAAACTTCCGACCTATTGTTGATATTTTGAAACCAGAGAAAGGTTTTTAGTGTTGTTGATTCGGTCATGATCTACTCTCAAAGTTCCGCAATTATTTGATCAGCATGCTCGACTGGATGTTTAGAATAAACCGTAATCCAACGCTCTAAAGTGAATTCGCCTGATTCCGAATGTGTGCAGGAGTTGGCAAGTTGATCTTGCGTAACGCGTTTTAAAATATCAGCAGATGCGCTGCGAACCGCGGCAGTAACCGCCAGCGAATTTTCTATCGGCAAAACGCGGTACCCAAGTGTTTGGTTCTCGCCCCAACCGCCTTCGTCATAGCCAGAAATTTCAGTGCCAGGTTCAGCTATTAGTCGACGTAATCTGGCGTAAGACTGAGCCTCGCTGTCCGCAACATGATGGATTATCTGGCGAGGAGTCCAACCGCCAGTCTTTGATTTATCCAAATCATCGACCGACAGTTTTCCTACAACAGCCAAAAAGTGTTCCGTTGCGCTTATATAAGCGGTAACCATTTCATCAAGGTTCATCCTGCAAAACTATCAGGCAAGTTACTCGGACTCAACCAACGATTCTTTTCCGACATTGATCATAAGTGCCGAAACAATGGCGCAAGTAAAGAGGAATGCCCCGCCCCACTTGAACGTAGTAGTGAAACCATGAACCTGCGCGTAGATACCAACTTGATTTCCAAGGGTTGTATGACCCTTCACGAACGCCGCAGCAGATGAAATAGCGATGGTATTTAGAAGAGCTGCACCGAGTGAGCCACCGATCTGCTGGCTGGTATTGATCATCGCGCTAGCAACGCCGGCGTCGTGTTCACCAGCACCATGAAGGCCGGTGCTCGCGTTCGGGATGAAGTAGAGCGCGCAACCAAAACTCATGATGATCATTGGAATCAAAAGATGAGATGTGTAACCAGAAGTTGGCGTGATCCGCGAGAAGAGCAAGATTCC
>CAIVOW010000210.1 GCA_903907665.1 uncultured Actinomycetes bacterium
CGCACCAAGTATTAGTGCAATTACCAAGACCCATTGCCGAGCAGGGAAATGCAAAACCGGCAATTTCGCAAAGAGTGCGATTGGAAGTGCGATTAAGGCACACATGCCATAACAGAACGATGTGTAAGTAGAGGTTGAGAGACTTTCTTGTGCTTTGGAGCCGATCAACATATATGCAGCGGCAAGTGCCGCACCAATAAGTGCTGCAAGATCGCCAAGGAAACTATGGAAGCTGATTCGAATATCAATACCAGTAATTAAAAGTACGGATAAAAATGCAACAGCCATTCCACCCCAAGCCCGCTTAGGGATTGTTCCGCCTTTAAAGCGGAGATAGATTGCCGTAAATATTGGCTGGACTGCAGTTAACGCAGTTCCAGCGGCCACGCTAGTAAATCTCATCGCTATAAAGAAACCCATGAAGTGCAGTGCCAAAAGGAAACCAGAAAAAATCGATATTTTGATTGCTGCTCGTTGTTTCTCGGTCTGCCACTCTCGTTTTGCAATTGCAAAGGGCGCCATAATTATTGCACCGCCGAGGTTTCGCCAAAAAATCAAGGTTGGTACTGGCATCAAACTATTTGCGATAACTGGCCCTGAAGTACCGATACCCAGAACACCAAGTGACATGAAGGCGATGTCTCTGCCAGCAGGCAGAGCGGTATGGTCTTTTGTCATTAAATTGTCATTTAATAACGGTGAACCAGAGCATGCAGCCGATCGCAAAGGCAACGATGGTAATGATGGTTGCATAAACTATCTTCATATTCTTGGTGGCAACAAATTCACCCATCAAGCGATTATCTTTTGCAATTCCATACATATAGATAAGTAATGGCAGTAGCAGCACGGCATTTATTACTTGAGAGACTACAAGGATTGTTATGAGTGGTGCACCAGGAATCAGAATCAGCGCGGCACTTAGCGCAGTAATGGCACCAAATGTCGCATAAAATAGCGGTGCTTCAGAGGGTGAATCATCTAATGCAGCTGGGCGTCCCGTTAAATCACTTACTGAGTATGCGGTAGATAATGGAAGAATTGAAGCGGCAAGAAGTGCGGCACCGATAAGCCCAAATGCAAAGAGATCTTTGGCAAGTGTTCCGGCAAGTGGTTTTAGTGCAGCAGCAGCATCGGAAGCGTCGTTGATGGTGATGCCCTGCTTATTTAATGTCGCTGCACAGGTAACAATTACAAAGAAGCCAATAATTCCAGTTAGTAACGAGCCGGTCCAAACATCTACTCGCAATAATTTTAAATCATCACGTGTCAGGCGCTTATCGACTGCGTAAGATTGAATGAAAGCTAGACCCCAAGGCGCGAGTGTCGTTCCAAGTGTTGCCGTCGCGATATAAATGGCATCATGCGTAAAGGGCATTGTTGGCGTAACAACGCCTTTAAAAGCTTGACCCCAATCAGGGTGGGCAAGGAAGCCCGCAATTATGTAGGCAAAGAAGACACCTGAAACTATAAAGAAAACTTTTTCAACGCGAGAAAAAGAACCGCGAAGTACGAGGAATGAAACTAATAGTGCAGCAAGCGGCACCGAAATGTATCTACTCCAGCCAAATAATTGTCCAGCGGCAGCGATTCCAGCAAACTCGGCAGTCATTGTTCCGACGTTAGCAATGATTAGCGCACTGGCGCTTAGCGTTCCAGCACGTGCACCATATTTTTGGCGAACCAAACCAATCATTCCTTGACGAGTAACAACACCAATACGCGCGCCCAAATCTTGAAAAACAATTAGCGCAATTGTTGAGGCAACAAGTACCCAAAGCATTTGGTAACCATATTTTGCACCGAGCACCGAATAGGTTGTGATGCCTGCTGGATCATCATCAGATAGCCCGGCAATTACCCCAGGACCCATAACAGCAAGCAGCGCAGCAATTCGAATTTTCTTCGGTGAAACTTGAGTCTTCTTTGTAGTTGCCTTAACTTCGCTCATCAGAATGCCCCGCTTCCTTGAGCAAAGCCATGGTTTTCATCATCTGAAGTTAGTGCATCCACCAAGTCATCAGCCAATATTCGACCGACTGGTTTGTTCTTTTCATCAACGACAATAATCGATGAACCACGGTTATTTGCGAACTCTTCTATCACTTCCTTTAGGCGGGTATTACTGTTAATTGCCGTTGGAAATGGTGGTCCAATAAGTGTTGATAGTTCGGCGTTGGACTTTGCTGCAATGAGTTCGATAATTTGAATGTGATCCAAGAGTTTACCTTTGGCTTCAACAACAACGACTCCGTCTGAAATGTCACGCTCTCGATTCTCAACCAACAACTTTAGCGCAGCACCAACTGTGTCGGTTTCACGCGTTACCAAAATGTGGGTTGTCATAATTCCGCCAGCGAGCGTTTCATCAAAAGAAACTAGTTTGCGCAGTTGGGTTGCAATCTTGGAATCCATTTCCGCAAAGATGCTCTCTCTGTGATCCACATCTAAATCACGTAAAACTTCAGCTGATTCATCTGGTTCCATGCGAGCAATCAATTCAGCTGCGCGCTGTGAAGGTAGACCGCGAAGCAAGCCTTGCAATTCGTCATCTTCCATTTCTTCAAGGGCATCTGCAGCAAGATCGGGATCCAATAGTTCGATCAATGCACCTTGTTCACGGCCAGCTAGATCTTCGATTAAATCTGCCAAGTCCGCAGGTCGAAGCTGGCTTAGCGCAGCTCGCGATTCTGAGGAGCGCACTACGCCAGTTCCATCTGCAAGAGATGCAACGGCTGCCCAATCAACTACATGTTCTGGGGTTGGCCGGCGACTTAACGAGCCGGGAAAGATTCTACGAACGAAGGAACGAAATGAAATATCTACGCCAACAACTCGAATTTCGCGATCAAGTGGTGCTAAATATAAATCTGAAGAGCGCACAACACGCAGACCATTAACATCAACAATTTGGTGATCTAGGACGTCAGCGTCCAAGAGTGATTCGCCCGGGCGCCGCTTGTATTCTTCGAGATTTACTCGCATTGAAGAGAGTCGAATTTCATCGTGGGTTAATTTAGAAATACTGGCACCATCAATAAACGAAGTGCTGTTTCCAACTTTAACAATTAGACCAGAGACTGGTGGATAAGTTGTTTCACCATGGCGAACGACGATGTCAACCAATTTACCAATATCTCGTCCGGTCTCATCTCGAACTGGTCTTCCGATCAAGCCAGCTACGGAAACGAGAGCGCTGCGAATATTTTTACGTTCTAATACCGAATCGCCTCGTCCGGTGATTCGTTTGGCCACCGTATTAATTCCGGTTACTGGTGGCGTTTTCATGGTCAAATCTTAGGCGAGACCAAGCCTTACGCCCACCAAAGACTTTGAACGGACCATTAATTTTTCTACTAATGCAGAAAAAGCTTCGCTCGCTGGGCTTGTTGGATCACCGATGACTATCGGAGTACCAGCATCCCCACCCTCGCGAAGTGAACTATCAAACGGGATCGCCCCCAATAGTGGTACATCTGCGCCAACCAAACTAGATAATCTCTTTGATGTTTCCAATCCACCACCCGATCCAAAAATTGCGATCGGATCGCCACACTTAGAACACTTGCTATCTGACATATTTTCGATAACACCGATTATGTGTTGCTTTAGTTGATGTGCAATTCGCCCGGCGCGCTCGGCAACTTCTGCTGCGGCAACTTGTGGCGTGGTGACAACAATAATCTCAGAAGCCGGAATTAATTGACCAAGTGAAATAGCTACATCGCCGGTCCCTGGCGGTAAATCTAAAAGAAGTAAATCAAGATCGCCCCAATAAGCATCACTTAGCAACTGCTCTAAAACTTTGTGCAACATCGGACCGCGAAATGCAACAGCATCTGAGCGTTCTGGTTTGAACATTTCCATCGATACAACTTTGACGCCGTAGGCTTCAACAGGAATAAATGTTTGATCAATTGCAGTAGGTCGTTCTCCCAAGATTCCCATAAGTCTTGGAACCGAGTGGCCATAGACATCAGCATCTAAAATTCCAACTCGAAGACCGCGCTTAGCGGCTGCTACGGCAAGGTTGACCGTGACTGAAGATTTTCCGACGCCGCCTTTTCCAGAAGCGATTCCTATGACTCTGGTCAGTGAGTTGGGCTGAGCAAAAGGGATAACTTTTTCAACGCCACCGTGCAACAACTTTTTAACTGCGCCGCGCTGTTCTTCATTCATCACACCAAAAACTAATTGAACTGAGTCAACATCAGGAATTTTCGTAACGGCCGCCGAAATATCATTCTGTAAGCGATCGCGCATCGGGCAGCCAGAAATCGTTAACAGGATTTCTATATGTGCTACTCCGGCTTTGAATTCAACTGATTTGACCATTCCTAATTCTGGAAGGGGGCGGTGCAATTCGGGATCTGAAACCGTACCAAGCGCCGCATTAATGTCTTCAATTATTTTCGTGGTCATAGTAGATCCGGATCAATTTTCGCATTCTTACTTATTTCGCTGAGTTCTGCTGAAGGTTCGGCAAGAGCCTCGTTCAAGTGTTTCTTAATAAAAGTTTTTGGGTGTAGATCTGTAACTTGTAAATCCTCATAACCAGGCCCAAGATTTTCGCGCAGTTCTGCAGTTGCCGAGTTTGCTAGACCGCGAATTTTATTAAGGAATTTAGCTGCATCTCTCGAGAATTGTGGCAACTTATCTGGACCAATAAGAATTAGAGCAAGCAGGCCTAGCGTTAGAAATTCACCACCACCGATACCAAACATTTGATTACCTTAACGCTTTGCCGCTATAAGAACCAATGAAATCTCGTGTGACGTTGTACCACGTTTGAAACTAACTTTGATTCGATCGCCAACGTTATGCGAACGAACTGCAACGATTGCTTCATCAGATGAGTTGATTGCCTTGCCATCGATCCCGGTGATCACATCGCCGGGCTTTATGCCAGCACGTTCTGCTGGGCCACCTGCAAGGACACCGCCTTGCTGATTTGCAACAAGTGCGCCGACGCCGCGATAACTTGAATCAAGGGAGAGACCCATGATTGGATAAGTCGAAGTTCCAGTTTTGATTAATTGAGTTGCAGTTTTCTGCGCTTGATTAATTGGAATCGCAAAACCTAATCCGATCGAGCCGGACTGCCCACCAAAGGATGATCCAAGCGAAGCGATCGCAGAGTTAACCCCAATTACCGCCCCAGACATATTTACTAATGGCCCACCTGAATTACCAGGATTTATCGCAGCATCAGTTTGTAGCGCATTGATAAATGAACTTTCACCAGTTCCACCACCAGAAGTAACCGCACGATTCTTTGCGCTGATTATTCCGGATGTCACAGTGCCAGCAAGCCCTAGAGGTGAACCAATTGCAATAACGCCATCACCTACCTGAATACCATCGCTGTTCCCAAGTTGTAGTGCTGGTGCATCAGTAACATCAATTTTTATAACCGCTAGGTCATATGCCGCGTCTCTGCCAACAAGTTGGGCGTCATAGCTTTTTCCATTTGCCAAAATTACTTTTATCGAAGCAGCAGATGAGGCAACAGTCGCTACCACGTGATTATTTGTCAGGATATAGCCATTATTTTGAATGAAAAAACCAGATCCAGTATCGCCACCAGTTTGTGTTTTAACGCTTATGGAGACCACGGATGGTGAAACTCGTGCCGCAATTCCGGCAATTGAATCTGGCGCACGCTCGATGGTATTTGTTGTTGAAACCAAATTCGTTTTTGAATTAAGACTTATTGAAGAGTGGCCAATAATGCTGCCAATTACTCCTGCGATAACCGCCATAGCAATTGCGAGGTTAAACGAAATGCTCCGCGCGCCAAACTTTTGATTACGGCTTTCCTGCGTCACCACTGGGTAATCGGAAATCCACCATGCGGTATCGGAAGCTGGTCGGCCAGGTAACTGCGAATCCAAGTTAAATCTCCTAATTCACTTTAATAACTAGATTTTACTGGCAATTAAGATTCCGCCGCCAATTGGAAGGACGCTAGAGCGCCACCTGCCATCCTCTTTTATTGCTTTAATGGAATCCCGACGGGCAATTGTGTCAAAGTCTCGCTGCGTTGGGTCAGCGACCTTTCCGCCAGCTAGTGCGTTATCAATTAGTAAAACACCGTTTTCCTTGAGAAGCCTGAAACTTTCCTGAACAACATCCACCATATCTTTGGGAGACCGAACGATCATCAAGTCATAGTTTGCATCCGCTAACTTGCCAACCACATCAATCACATTTCCCGTTATGAGGCGAAATCTTTGGGCCGATATTCCGGCTTCTTCAAAGATAGTTCGAGCACCGGAAGAATTTTCCCGTTCAGAGTCTATGGAAGTTAACATGGAATCACTCGGCGAACTTCTAAAAGCCCAGAGTCCACTGACGCCAGATCCGGTTCCAATTTCAACAATTGATTTTGCTGAAATGAGTCCAGCGATAAAGGCAATTACCCCACCGCTCCCGACGGTTGGATCACTCGCACCAACTTCACTGCCATTCTTTCTTGCTTGTTGCATAAAGAAATCTTCGTGTGGAAAGCCTTCGGCAAAGGCCGACATATCTCCACGGTCAGCCGAGCTCATACCGCTCCCGTTACTCATAGTGAAGTTAACCATTCCGTAAGGACTCTTACGCCAAACCCAGTACCACCTTTTGGATTTTCTCCCGAATCACTCTCGGAGCGCGCTGGTCCTGCGATATCCAAGTGCACCCAATTTCGCTGGCCCGCAAAATGTTCAAGAAATAGCGCAGCCGTTACTGAGCCAGCCGAAAAGTCAGGTTGGTTAGGATTTTCCGCGACGTGATTAAAATCAGCGATATCACTTGCGAGCGCTACTTTGTAATCATCAACTAGCGGCATCTGCCAAACTCGTTCACCAATTTGCTCACCAATTTCATTGAGGCTCTTTGCTAATTTATTATTCCGGGTATACATGGCCGCGTATTGCCGACCAAGACCCAGCGTTGCAGCTCCGGTTAGTGTTGCAATATCAATTAAGTAATCTGGGTCAAGCTCGGCATCTGCATAGGCCAAACCATCTGCCAGAACTAACCGACCTTCAGCATCGGTGTTTAGTACTTCCACTGTTGTGCCACCGTAATGCTTGATCACATCAGATGGGCGTTGCGAAGTTGCTGAAAGGGAATTTTCAGCGCACATCATTAGACCAGTAATGCGAACTTTCGGAGCGCTCGTTCCCATTTCTGCGATGGCAAGAATTGTTGCAAGTACTGCGGCTGCGCCAGACATATCACTCTTCATCGCGACCATCGTGTCGTAAGGTCGCTTTAGTGAAATGCCACCAGTATCAAAGGTGATTCCTTTTCCGACTAGTACAACATGTGGCCAGCGGCTCGAACCTTTTGGGGCATAACTCAATTCAATTAAACGTGGCCCGGGGGTTGGCGAAGAGTTTCCGACGGCGCGCAATCCGCCAAACTCGGCGAGTTCGCGGCCGCCCTTAACCTTCAAGGAAAGTGCGGGCGATTTAATTTTCGAGACTAATGACTTTGCTTGATTAGCCAACCACAGCGGGTTTTTAATATTTGCGGGCGTATGGATTAAGTCGCGCGCACGCCACACACCAGTTGCAAGAATACTTCCATGTGAAACTTCCGCTACAAATTTACCGACTATTTGAAAATTCGCCGGCTTCTTGGGCTTCTCAGTCTTCATCGAATAGGAATAGCTTGAAAGAATAAGTGAAACGCAGTGAACTACTGCAGTCTCCGATTTAGTGTTTAAGCCATCTATGACCAGATTACTACTGGCCTTAACTTTGCGAGCGAGCGCACTAGCCGCCTTACGCAAGTCATCAGCGCCTTGGGCACCGACTCCAATAAAGTAAATTCGAGTAAGTTTTCCAAGACTATTTTTTAAGGGGTACTCGAATAACTCGCCAGCTTTACCTGTTGCATCCGGCCAACTTTTAAAGGCCTCCTGGATATTTTGGCCAGTGGCCTTATCAAGTAATTTTATTAATTTTTGATTTCCAAGCTCTACGCTCTCGCCACTAATTACTGGAAGTGCTACACAATCGGCAATTGCAAAATTAATACTTTCGATTTCGATACTAGAAACGGTTGGAAAGGAATTCACGTTTACCGCGTTTGCCCAATCAAAATTACTTCTTGACGAGTGATACTGCAGCCTGAAGTGCGTTACCTAAGTTGGTCGCTTCTTCAACATTTAATTCAACGACTAGTCGTCCGCCGCCTTCAAGCGGAATTCGCATAACAAAACTGCGCGCTTCCTTGGTTACTTCCATGGGTCCATCACCAGTGCGGGGTTTCATGGCTGCCATGCTTATTGCTCCCTTGCGTTTAGTTTGACTAGCAAACTCGTAAACAACTTCTAGGGAGAAGTATCTCGCACTTTTAGGTACTTATGGAAATCGTAAAAACCCGAGTAACTAGCCCTGATTTAGTGCGGAGAGTAGACGGGACTTGCCGGTCGTGATAACGGAGGTAACTGCCCGTTCTGGGACACCAAGTGCGTTTGCTATCTGTTCCGGCGATAAACCTCGGATGTAATGCATTGTAAGAATGATCCGCTCCTCTTGTGGCAAGTTCGCCAGAAGCTCTGAGATCGCGGTCATGAGAAGAGGTTACCTCTCTCTAATCTCTCGGAGAAGTAGGGTCGGAACACGCACGAATCGCCGAATCAATATCCGTGCACCACTCAACTAACTGGCTTTGGCCAGCCTTCATCATTTTGATATCAGTTAAATGATCGATCGCACCTTGCAATGGTTTAAATGCACCATAGGGATCGCATACTGCAATTGGCTTGGTATGAAAACCTAAATACCTGCCAACCCAAATTTCAAAGAATTCTTCGAGTGTTCCAATTCCGCCGGGAAGTGCAATGAAGGCATCTGCCAACTCTTCTAATTTTGCTTTACGAGTTCGCATATCTGAAACCAAAAATATTTCGGTGCTCTCAGGATCAGAGAACTCGCGGTTCACTAACTTCTCTGGAATTACGCCAAAAGTTTTTGCACCACCCGAACGAGCGCCGCGTGCAACGGCTCCCATCATTGAGATCTGCCCGCCGCCCCAAACTAAGTCGGCCCCACTTTTTGCAATGGCGACACCAACATCGAATGCGAGATCGATAAATTTTTGATCAATATCAGGCGCAGATGAGCAGTAAACGGAAATTCGCATGGGGCAAGTCTATTCGAACTTTGATAGCGTACTCACATGAGAAGCGCCTTTGGCCACGGAATAAGTACAACCACCAAAACTGGTGAAGTGCTTGATACATACTTTCAC
>CAIVOW010000211.1 GCA_903907665.1 uncultured Actinomycetes bacterium
GCAGTAAGAACTGTCTGCGCAGGAGCATCATCTTCTTCTGAATCCTTGATTGTAAAAGCATTTGTTTCGTTCTGCGATTCCTCGGCAACGTTTACAACTCTAATCTCTTCTTTTTCTGTCTCAACAATCTCAGTAACTTCCTCAACTAAAGTTTCAAGATCTTCGAGTTCAACTTCTTCAAGTTCAACTTCTTCTCCATCAATCTTCGTAATGAGTTTCTTGCCATCTTTTGCTGCCGTGGTTGTCTTATCCGCAGCCACTTCAATTGGTGGCAAGCCTTGTTCTGCGCGTTTGCGCGCTTCTAATTCAGCTTTGGTTGGAAAGCGATGCGCCTTCTTCTTCTCAAGTTTTGCTTTTTCTTCAGCTTCACGAGCAACGCGCAGTGCTTCAAGTTCGGCTTTAGTAGGAAAACGATTTATTTTCTTTGATGCAGGAGCAGCTTTTTTAGCGACAGCCTTCTTCGCCGCAGGTGTAACTTTCTTTGCGGTCTTTTTCACAGCAGCACCGTTTTTGGGCGCACGAGATACAGGCACAGAGCATCCTTTTTTTAATTTGGTTCATCAGTATTAGATACTGCAGAACCGCGATCTTGCCGACTTTCTTCTGATTAAGTACTGGCTATATTATAAATTATCCACAGGCCATAATGCACATCGAGATTCTTCTTTTCAGCGAGTGGCGAGCCTCAATGGTGACTCGAGACTCCTAATTCAATAGCTTTTCGAACCAAATTCCCCACTTCTTCCACCTCGATGAGGAAGCCATCATGCCCAAAAGGCGAAGAAATCGTGGCAAGGGGTTGGGAGCTGGGGACTAATTCGACAATTTCCTCCTGTAACCGAGTAGGAAAAAGTCGGTCGGTATCAATAGAGATCACGAGAGTGGGAACTTTTACCGTTGCAAGCGCCGCGGCAACTCCCCCGCGACCGCGACCAACATCGTGAGAGGCCATGGCTTCGGTCAGCGCTATGTAGGTATTTGCATCAAAGCGATGAGCAAGCTTCTGGGCCTGGTGGTCTAAGTAGGACTCAACGGCATATCTGCCTGTGTCATCGCCTTGTAATTCACGTCCGAATCGAACGTCCATCTCTCCCTCAGTTCGATACGTGAGATGAGCGATTCGGCGAGCAATTCCCATGCCCTCAATTGGGCCTTTGCTTTGGGCGTAGTAATCGCCATTGTTGTAAAAAGGATCTGCTTTTATCGCGCGAATTTGGATTGAGAAGCCACCTATTTGATCACCTGTCGCAACCGCCGAGGAACCAATCGTGCAAATCGCGCCAACTCGGTCTGGGTACTGAATTGCCCATTCCAGCGAACGCATTCCGCCCAGTGATGGTCCAAGTGAGAGAACCCATTTCTTAATTCCAAATGCATTTGCTACGCGAACTTCTGCCTCAACCAAATCTCGGATTGTCACCGAAGGAAATCTTGAACCCCAAGGTTTTCCATCTTTCGCAATCGTAGATGGACCAGTGCTTCCCTGACATCCACCAATGACGTTAGGACAGATAATGAAATAATTATCTGAATCAAGTGGGGCGCCAGGGCCTACCATCGATGGCCACCACCCGGGGACATCTGACCAACCTGTCATTGCATGATTAACTAATATTGCATTGGATTTACTTTCATTGAGCGTTCCCCAAGTTTGATAGGCAATTTTTGCACTGGGAATAATTTCGCCCGATTCAAGTTCTAGATCTCCAATATCTAGAAAGCGTCGTTCACCAGGGTCTTGGCCTTCAAGCCAAGCCCCGGTTACTAGATGCTGGTGATCATGCTGGTGATCTGAAGTTTGAGACATGGGAAAGAATCGCGCACCTACTTGGCAGCTGCGAAACCACCCTCAATGTCTGCCTTGATATCAACAATATTTTCCAGTCCCACCGATAGACGAACAAGACCAGGTGTCACACCTGCGGCCAATTGCTCGTCAGCGCTCAATTGAGAGTGCGTTGTTGATGCCGGGTGAATGGCCAGCGATCGAACGTCTCCAATATTTGCTACATGCGAATGCAGCACAAGTGCCTCAATGAATTTCTTACCTGCTTCAACTCCACCCTTCAATTCAAAGGAGAGTACCGAGCCGCTGCCCTTTGGCGAATACTTAGTTGCAAGTGCGTGCCAAGGCGATGAAGGCAGAGTTGCATAGTTGACTTTCTCAACCTGCGGTTGCTTCTCGAGCCATGCTGCCAACTCTTTTGCGTTATTTACGTGGCGCTCAATACGCAAGGAGA
>CAIVOW010000212.1 GCA_903907665.1 uncultured Actinomycetes bacterium
ACATGGCGTTATTGCAAATGGTTTTCTATATACCTGCGGAATGGGACCAGTCGATCCTGCAACTGGAAAGATTGTTGATGGTGGCGTTGGACCACAGACGCTGCAGACTTTAATCAACCTGAAGGCAATCCTTGATGAAGTTGGCGCAGATTTGAGCCAAGTAGTTAAGACAACTGCGCACCTGCAGGATTGCGCTGCCGACTTTGCTGCGTATGACAAGGTCTATCGCGAATTTATGCCGACGCCTTATCCAGTTCGTACGACGGTTGGTTCTGGCTTAATTGACATCTTGGTTGAAATCGATTTCGTGGTTGCCCTGTAAATGACTTATCAATTTGCTCAAGAGCTAGCTGGACGCACAATTGTCATAACAGGTGGGGGTCGCAGCATTGGTCGTGAAATGGCAACCGCCGCTGCCGCTGCAAAGATGAAGGTTGCAATATTAGAGGTAAATAAAACAACCCTCGACGAGACTGTTAATGAGTTAAAAAAGCACGGTGGAGATGTAACTGGTTACGTAGTTGATCTTCAAGTTGAATCTCAGATTAAAGGTGCAATTGCGGAGATTGAAAAAGATTTTGGCAAGATTGAAGTGTTTGTAAATAATGCTGCATTTCATGATGCCGAAGACCTACTTGGAACATCCCTTGAGATGTGGAATAAGACCTTTGCGATAAATACGACCGCTCCTTTCCTCTGCATTCAGGCGGTATTGCCAGGAATGATTGCGCGAAACAGTGGTTCGATAATAAACATTGGAACTGTTAATTCGAAGATGATGATCGGCAGCGATTCATACACTGCATCGAAGGCGGCGCTACATGCACTTACCCGAACAGTCGCGGTTCGATACGGAAAGCACAGTATTCGCTGTAACACCATCGTTCCGGGAACAATTGCAACTGAAGTCTGGCAGGCGCGCATCGATAGAAACCCTGCAGTCTTTGAGAATTTAAAATCTTGGTATCCACTGGGCAGAGTTGGAAAACCATCCGACATTACCGCAGCTGTTCTATACCTTGCCTCTGATCAGGCACCATGGATGACCGGTACAGAATTTGTTGTGGATGGTGGACTACTTGCTGGGTTTGCACCAATGTATCCAGTTGTAGAAGGCTCTGATTAAATTATTGTGGAATTCTGCTGGCTATCGTTCTTGTAACCCAAGCTTTGCCATAAGAAAAATGCACCAAATAGTGCGACCGGCATTATTAAATATCCTGCAATGAATCCTAAATTATCAAAAATTAGCGCGAGAATTAGCGGAGTCAATCCGAAAGAAGCAGCTGTACCTGTCATAAAGCTTGATATCTTGCTGGCCGGATCTGGAAATCCTTCTGATACTTGAAATACTCCGACGCCATATAGAGCAGAACCAGCAATACTTGTTATCAATAGCCCAATTAAGGTCATAGTAGAAGAGTTAACTAAACAGATTGTCGCAATTCCAACAAGATACAAAACTAGGACTATCTTCATAGTTTTTTTCACTGGAAGATTTAGAACCGCATATCCAATTCGAGATATTCCCATGCTTAGACTCAATAGGGCTAACCCAAGGGCCCCTAGTGCAACCCCTGCGCCTCGGCTAATTAACAAATCGATAGCCCAAAACCCGATTCCCATTTCACTAAATGACATCAAGAAACCAACAAATAAGATTCGATAATAATTATTAGAGCGACCACGTTTTGTAGTAACTAATTCGGAATTTAAGGTGGGCTCTGCAACTAAAAATTTTACTTTCCAAACCACGATTAAGGTTAAGGGAGCAAGAATTAGAACCCCAACAATTATCGGAAGGCGCCATCCCAAGTTTGCGTGCAGAGATGCGCTAATAAAAAAGATTGCACTGGCGCCTAGGCAGGCTTGGATTCCACTCTGAATATAAATTCTTCGAAGTGAGGGTTTAGTATCAAGCGAAATCTGCGCGAGGCTTATGGAGTTTACGAGCGTCTGGGAAAATGCGGCGAGACTACAACTGGG
>CAIVOW010000213.1 GCA_903907665.1 uncultured Actinomycetes bacterium
ATGTTGTGGTGAAGGGTTAGTTTTTAGCCGCTTTTTTATTCAACTTCTTGAAGTGACGGATAACGGTTTGCAGAAGGTCTTGAAACGACCATGGTTGCTACTTTCGTGGCGAATGCCAGCGCATCTTCAATCTTTTCATCGCGAGCCAAACAAAAGGCGAGTGCGGCAGCAAAACTGTCACCAGCGCCAGTGGAATCGATAACTTTGGCTGGTTTAACCGGGATAGTAATTTCATTACCAGAGCGATCTAAGTAAAAGATTCCCTTTTCTGACATTTTTACGATGATTGCCTTTTGTGCAATATTTCCCAGCGCACGTGCTGCTTCGATTGGATTTAAAATTCCTGTGAGTGCGGTTGCTTCGGTTTCGTTAGGCAAGAAATAATCAGTGAGGCCGGCTAGGTGTAGTACCCGGTCACGGCCATCCGTGTTCCAATTGTCTGGATCCCAACCAGTGTCGAATAAAGAGGTTCCGCCATTCGCCCTAACATTGTTTAGTAAATTTGCGCCACCACTTTTAAACATTCCGGGGTTTGAGAAATATCCGGTGTAGAGAACGAAGTCAGCCGATGCTGCTGGACCCTGGGACATATAGTCCTCGACGCGTTCGAGAACGCCGTTGACTGTGTAGAAAGCACGTTCGCGATTTTCGGATTCCACCGCAATAGAAATTGCTGTTACTTCACCAGGGACCACGAGCAAGTCTTTGGCCAGGCCCATCTTTACTAAGTCTTCATAGAGCCAGCGACCTACGAGATCATCACCGAGCATGCTAAAGAGTCCTTGCTTGGCGCCTAAGGCGTGCAAAGTGAGCGAGGCGTTACCTGCTGCTCCTGCAATTCGGACGTCGATGCGCTCAACCAGAGTGTCACCGCCAGGAATTGGGAGTGCATCTATTGGGCTGGCGAGAACATCTAGTTGAAGATTGCCAACAATATTTATACTTTTCATTTTTTACAGCTTTGCATCAAACTATTTTAGTATCTTCTTGCTTATATCTAAAGCCATCTACTTTTAGGCCACGTGATTTTGCCAGGTGGTATGCAACAAGTTGAACCCCAACAATTTCAAAAATAGCAGAGGTCATTGGATTCTCGCCGATAGGAAGTTGATAAGTAGTTGCCGAGTCGATTGAGACTTTATTTTGGGTTAGCAGAAGTACTGGGCATTTGAGTCCAGTGAGATAAGTTGCCAACTCAATTTCTCGGCCCGAGCCAATAACTATCGCACCAACGTTGCTTTCAAGAGGCTCCATTGGCCCGTGAAGGTAGTTATAGGTCTCGTGAAAGGCGGTGCGTAAATGCGCGACCTCTCGAAGGAGTAACGCGCCTTCACCGGCGCTCGCGATTGCAATTCCAGTTCCAATGACATCAACAAGAGCTAGGTCATCAAAAACTGGAACTAGAGTCTGGGCTATTGGCTTGAACTTAGTAATTACCTCGGCCACTTGAGTTGAAAGTTTTGACCAATCTGATTTTGTGCCAGACCAATATTCCCCGATTATTCCTAAGGCTTGGAGAGTTGCGGTGAAACCGATCGTGTAGACAGCGCTATCTTCACCACAATTTAGCGGCAGGATATTTGGAATTTGTGAACCAAGTGGTGAGTCAGGAAAATTTGTGATAAGGGCCATCTTTGAAGCTGTAATGTTATTTTCTGATTTGAGAATTGCCACGGCTCGTAATACTTCAGAACTGCGGCCGGACTCACTGATGACTAGGTAGAAATCTGCCTCACTTGTCTTAGTTGTGATGATTTCACTTGCGCTTATCGAAAAGGCACGGACACCAATTGTGCGGTAATAGTGGGCAGCAGCTCTTGCTCCGTATTCACTGGCGCCAATTCCAATGATTCCAACCACCTGATCCTTGGAAATTGCGGACAATTGGCTAAGTGAGCCAACTATTGAGGCTCTGCTCTGATCAAGGAACTCTGGTTGGCCTTCTAGGATCTCTAAGAATTTCAAGGATTAACCTTTTACCGATCCGGCGGTTAGCCCGCCAATTATGTTTCGTTGGAAAATCAAAGCCAATATAACTGGTGGAAGAGCAGCAAGGAAACCGCCTGCGCAAACTAAACCATAGTCGGAGGAGTATTTGCCCGCGAATTCAGCAATTGCAACTGGAATCGTCTTTGCATTTGTTGTTGATGTAAAGATAAGTGAGAAGAGGAATTCATCCCACGCTAGGAGAAATGCGAATAGGGCACTGGCGAATAATCCTGGCCGTGAAAGTGGAAGGACAATCCTAAAGAATGCACCCATTCGACTGCAGCCATCGACTCGTGCCGCTTCCTCTAAATCGACTGGAAGGGTTCGGAAATAGTTACTCATTGTCCAAAGAGTAAAAGGTGTAATCAAGGAGCAGTAAGTTATAACGAGGCCCAATTTAGTATCTAACAGGCCGAGGTTTGCGATGATCAAATAAAGTGGAATTACTAGAACAATCGGTGGCAACATGTAGACTGAGAGAAAGCCAAAAAGTATGGTTCGGCGGAATCTAAATTTCAACCGCGCGAAGGCATAAGCACCAAGTGAGCCAACCATGATTGATACCGCGGTTGTGCCAGTAGCAACAATAAAACTATTTAACATTGAAACTCGAAAGTTGGCTGCGACGTTATCGCCATTAACTTGTTGGAAGAAAATATCGCGGAATCTAGAAAATGTTGGATGAGCCGGGAACCAGTGGAAGGGAACTGAAATCAGCTCGCTTGCGGGGGAGATACTTGAAATAAATAGCCAGATGAATGGCCCTAGAACTGCAAGTGCCATAACCCCGGCAGCTACGTGGATAAAGATCATGTACCGACGAGAAGGTTTCAAAATTAATCCTCCAACTCGTCTTGGCGCAGTGCTTTAATATAGAACCATGCCATAACCAAAATAACTGCGACGATTAAGTATGCAAGGGCAGAGCCGTACCCAAAGTATTCATTCGAAAAGGTTTGTTGGTAGGTGTAAAACGAGATTGTTTGAGTACCGGAAGCTGGGCCGCCCTTAGTCATTATGTAGATAATGTCGAAGACTTTAAAAGCATCGATAGTACGTAATATCAATACGACCATGATGCTGGGAAGTAAAAGTGGAACTGTGATGTTCCAAAATGCCTTTATCGGGCTCGCCCCATCGACTCGAGCTGATTCATATAGGTCTTTTGGGATTGTTTGAAGGCCGGCAAGAATGAAGAAAACAACTAGCGAGGTGTTCTTCCAGACATCAGCGATGATCACCATATTCAAGGCTAAAAATGGTGAGCCCAGCCAGAAGTGCGGTTCTTTACTTATGTGGGTGGTGTGAAGAAGTGCATTTAGCACGCCATAGTGGTCGTTATATATCCAGCGCCAAAGTGCGCCGTTAACAATGGTTGGTAGCGCCCAAGGGATAACAACCAAACTTCGCCAGACACCTAGAAACTTCAGCGGGGCATTTAATAGAAGGGCAATCAAAATTCCGAGGGATAATTCAAAGAAGGTAGAGACCAAAGTGAAATAGAGCGAGTGGCCCACAACCATTCGGAAATCTGAACTGCTAAATGCCTGAAAGTAATTTCCGAGCCCAACAAACGGATATTTACCTGGCTGCGGACTATCAATATTAAAAAATGACATCCAGAGCGTGCGCAAGATTGGATAGATGACGACCCAGCCAACAACCATTAGTGCGGGCAGAATCAAGGCGAAGGCTAAAATGCCTTCGCCCCGAAACTTCTGTAGATACTTAATTGCTAGCCCTTAATTGTTCTTAGTGATGCGATTAGCGGATGCGGTTCCAAATCACACTTTAAGGATTGCAGCGGCTTTGCTAGCTGCATCATCGAGCGCCTTTTGTGGCGACTTCTGCCCAATGAGTGCTTTTGAGGCTTCTGCTTGGAGCACTAGTGACATTGCGTTGTATTGGATAACTTGTGGACGCAAAATCATGTCGTTCAATTCGATCTTGGCTTGTGCAACCATCGCCGGATTTGTCTTGATAACTTGTGGATCGCTATAAGAGGTCTTCCAAACTGGCAAGGAATCGACGGCAGTTGCGTTCTGTTCCTTCTGACTTGAAATGAATGACATGTAAGCCCATGCTGCTTCAGGATTTTTGGATCCAGCACTCATTGCAAGTGCCATGCTGCCGTTTACACCTGGCCGCTTACCGGATGGTCCAGCAGGGGTTTGGGCAACTTTGATCTTGCCGGCAACCTTGCTCTGCTTAGGATCATTTGCCATGCCCCACATGTAAGTCCAGTTCAATCCAGCACTGATTTGGCCGGCAGAGAACATCTTGCGGACATCATCTTCAGCAATAGTTGTCGAAGTTGGATCTGATAAGCCATCAACAATTGATTTATGCATGAATTCCAGGGCTTGAACTCCGCCGCCCTTATTGAAAGCTGGCTTGCCAGATGCATCAAGGAATTGACCACCAAATGCACCGAGTAATTGAATGTAGTCACAGATCATTGATTCCGATTGTGCCCAAGACCAAGCAAGTGGGTACTTAACTACGCCGGCCTTCTTGATTGCTGCTGCTGCTTTCATAACTCCATCCCAAGTTCCCATGGAACCGGCATCGACCTTTGCTTTCGCTAAATGATCAGTGTTATAGAAGAAGTACTTAGTATCTAGAATCCAAGGGATGCCATAGAAGTGGTTGTTGTATGCGGAAGTTGCAACAGCGCCACCTAGCATGTCTGTCGACCAACTCTTTGGCCAACGGCTGGTTACATCAGCAACCATTTTCTTGCTACCAAACTCAGCTGGCCAAATAACGTCAATCAAAACAACGTCGTAGGTATGAGCCAAAGCAGATGCAACGATCTTGTCATGGAGCGCCTCGTATGCGACGAACTCAGTTTTAACAGTCACATTTGGGTAGGCGGCTTTGAAGTTTGCAGTCATCTTTGCAATATCTGTATCTGAGTAGCCAGCCTGCTTCATGAAGAGAGCACTTACTGTTCCAGAAATTTTAGCGCCTTCTTTGAAACCACCAGCAAAAGCCTGTCCCGGAACTAGCGAGGCAATACCTGCCGCAGTTCCAGCTGCTATAAAACCACGACGAGAGAGTTCGCGTTCAACCGCAGTTACATCTTTTTCCATGGTTCCCCAATTCCTGTAGGTAGACCTTCAGATGACTCTAATACTTTCGATTTCTAAAGGTCAATAGATTGAGCCTCTAACATAA
>CAIVOW010000214.1 GCA_903907665.1 uncultured Actinomycetes bacterium
CAATTCCTTACAGGCTTGTTAATTGGTACTTCCTGGATTTACTCTATTGGGATTTCTGGAATTATTTTGACAATTATCTCCTCGTTAATTTCTTATTACCGAGGGTGGGCTACATACCAGGCCAAAGTGAATAAGATCCTGTGGGAATTTGAAACAGTTTCGCAAAATGCTGCTCACGTTCGGTCTGAGCAGCTAAGACTGAAATCGGTTTACTCGCAGTTGCGTGAATGGCTGGAAATTATGGGCCACTCATTGACTAATCCATGGAAAGTAAATGAAAAGTGGTTTGAATCTGCATCCGCAAACATCCAACAAGATTCATTGCCTTATTCGATGCACATCGCCCAGACCGATGAGTCATACGGGCCATCGATGCTGGGTATGCAACGTTTTGCGGCCGAACGATATATGGTCCGGGGCTGGCGCAGCCGAGTCTTCGCTGAACAAGTTGAAGTTATTCGGCAACAGATGGGTCTTAGTGTCGATCGCCTGAACGTTGACTTACTTGATGGCGATATTGCCTATGCACCTAATGGTCCACGAGCCATGGTCCGGGCAAATATTGCCGATGAAAAAATCCTTGAGCGTGTTGCGCAGGAGCAAATAGAGCCACTAACCATCCAAATTCAGAAAGAAGCAATAGCTCAAGCACGACCTCCAGTTCATGAGGTTAAATCTAACCAAATTGATAATTTGGGTGGAGAAACGGGCGATTCGGGGAATAAGGAATACGCATGGGATGAATTCCTAAGTATGTCACTCGGTGGAACTACCAGACTAGTTTCGCCTTTTTCACTTCATTCTCTATCTGATTCTGGCCGAGTCTATGGACATCAATCTCGCGCAGACTCTTTTTATATTGCCCCACAAAGATTAGAAGCTCAAATCAATAGTGAAAAATCACAGAATGTAAGAACCTATAGTGAAACTTCCAATCTCCCAATGGACATAGTCGTTCGACTTGATTTCACCGGTCCGATACCCGATGAAAATTTATCTCTGTTGGCAAGTAGTAAGAAAACGCTCGAGACTTCACAAGAGGCCAGTCCAGTAATCAAGGATTCCAAACCTCGGGAATCTGGAATTGATTAGAGTGACCAAAAAGGTTACAAAAGTAATTCTTGCATTATTAATTGCGGTGGCAGCGCCAAGTTCGCCAATATTGAACTTGGGAACGGCAAACGCAGATGGAAATATATCCGACGTAATACAACCTGAAGGCGTTTCAAATACTGACCTCCCGAGTATCGGAGGAGGGTCTGCACAAACTGTCAGTTCTCCTAGTAACCAACCTTCGGATTTGGCCGGATTAACTAAGAAGCTAACGCAATCTGTCGTAACAGTATTTTGTGATAGTGGCAATGATTTAGGGTCTGGATGGGCTGCAAATGTCGCAATGAGCCCTTCCATGAAAGCAGCAGGTTATCGCTCCTACATAGTTACCAACCTTCACGTTGTTGCGGCATGTACGACCGACTCCTCAATCCGAATGCGACTTTCGAACGGTCAAATGATTTCTGGAAAAGTTTGGGCCTGGTCTGACACTGATCACGATGTGGCTGGAATAGTCTCAAACTCATCCGTTCCGCCACTTACTTGGCGAGGCAAAATACCTGCGCAAGGTTGGTGGGTTGGAGTCATTGGAAGTCCATTGGGGCAACCAGGCTTGCTTTCCACCGGAGTGATTTCATCAGTCGCGCTTTCAGCAGGCGGACCAAATAACTTTCCAGCCTATACCGGCACAACAACAGCACCGATAAATCATGGAAATTCTGGTGGTCCGGTTTTTGATAGCAGTGGCAGGGTTCTAGGTTTAGCAACTGCAGGTTTTGTAAATGCCCAAAATATAGGAATTTTTAATGGCACGCCGATACTTTGCGACGTTGTCATTAATTGTCCGAGCCAGGGCTCAGTTTGGGGCGATGGCCAACTTCCTGGCACGGGTGCATCTGGCCTAATTATATTTCTTATAGTCGGATTTATTTTTATGATTGGAATTGGATTATTAATCTTCTTTGCAGTTCGCAACAAGGGGAAACCAAAGGGAGTGCGCCCACAGAATATTTATGGCGAAACCTTAACTCGAAATCCAAGCATTGGTTCTTCACCCAATAATAATTTGCCACCAGCACCACCGGGTAGTCCACCTCCGCCACCTAGATTTTAAGTTTTTCAATAAATAGAAATAGTTCAAAAAAGGAGAGAAAGTGTCAACAACACCGCCACCAGTGCCAGGTTTTGGATACTCTGAAAACGGAGTAAACCACAACTTTAAACCACAGAGTCCACGGTCTAATAATTTGCTGCTTGCCAGAGGGCGACATCGCATTGCAGCATTATTTTTGGATGCTGCTTTAGCGATCGTAACACTCGGGATTGGATGGTTAATTTGGAGTTTGGTTGTTTGGGGCAAGGGTCAAACTCCAGCCAAGCAGATTCTAAAGATCCGAATTTATGCTGCTAATACTCTTACTCCAGCTAATTGGGCACACACCGCAATCTACGAATTTTTGTTTGTTATTTCAGTGAGCATGGTCTCTGGAGTTCTTAACTTTATAAGTTTTGGAATTTTGGGGTCTATCGCATATTTTGCTTTCTGGATCACTGATTTTTGTTGGTACTACAAGGATCGTGAATGTAGAACTCTTCGAGACCATGCATGTAAAACCTTGATAGTTAACATTGCCTAAGGCAAGTGCATCAAATTAATTCTTCACCCTCGTCAAGCACAATTTCCTTGAGAGACTCGATGCGTCGCAATATTTCATTCGCCTCAGTGAACTGCCCCTTGGCAACATAAATATCCGAAACCTGCTTCTCCAACTTGAG
>CAIVOW010000215.1 GCA_903907665.1 uncultured Actinomycetes bacterium
AACCGCAAAATCAAAGCGGCGCTGGCTAATGAAATAACTCCGCTGCTTTGTATAGGCGAGGAGCTAGAAATCCGCGAATCTGGTTCACATGTTGCTCATGTTCTAAATCAACTTAGAAATGCTCTTAAGGGTTTTCATAAGCCAGATCTAAAAAAGGTTGTATTTGCTTATGAACCGGTTTGGGCAATCGGTACTGGCAAAACTGCCACTCCAGCCGATGCACAGGAAGTTTGTTCTGCAATTCGCGTAGAGCTAGAAAAGATCGCTGGGGCAGATATCGCCCAAAGTGCCCGAATTCTTTACGGTGGTTCAGTGAAATCTTCAAACATAATCGAAATTATGGCCGAGGCCGACGTTGATGGCGTTCTCGTCGGAGGTGCAAGTTTGGATCCCGATGAATTCGCCCGCATCGCAAAATTTTATCGCTCTGTTGCTGTTGCCCCGACTGCTCCCACCGCGAATTAGGCAAAGCGCCAGCGTAAATAACCAAAAATGGGAATATTCTGGGGCCAAACAGGTATCCTAGGGTTCTTGATCCAGCGCAATTAGCTCACAATAAGAACAATGGAAGAGATTAGGTTTATTGATCTCTAGAGGTAGGAGAAACAAGTGGTTTTAGGACTTTCGATTTTGTTAGTAATCACCAGCGTATTGATGGTGGTGTTAGTTCTCCTTCACAAAGGTAAGGGAAGTGGTCTCTCGGACTTATTCGGAGGCGGAATTTCCTCAACTTACGGCGGTAGTTCTGTTGTAGAACGAAATCTTGACCGGATCACAATCATTGTGGGCGGACGTTGGTTCGCGGGCGTTGTGGCACTTAGTTTGGTTCTAAAGAAGTAAATTAGTTTTAAGTTTGCCTTAATTTAACAGGGGAGTTCAAATGGGAAGTGCAATTCGTGGTAGTCGTGTTGGTGCCGGTCCTATGGGCGAGGCGGAACGTGGCGATGCGATCGCTCGTTTCCGAGTTTCATATTGGTGCGCGAATGGTCACGAAACTCGACCTTCTTTTGCCCAAGATGAAACGGTACAGATCCCAAATGTGTGGGATTGTCCACGTTGCGGGTATCCAGCTGGCCTAAATAAAGATAAACCACCACTACCAGTTAAAAATGAGCCTTACAAAACCCACTTGGCTTATGTAAAAGAACGTCGTACTGAAGCTGAATCTAAGAAGATTCTCGAGGATGCACTTTCGCGCCTGCGCGGCGAAGATTAATTCTTTCTAGAAACGACCATTTCCTTCAGCACATCAATCATTTTTTCGATTCCATTTGCGCGGTTCTTGAGATGGATTTGAAGGAATGGAAGTTCTCGACCTCGCAAAGCCTGGCCATCGCCGAGTGCTTGTGCCATCAGGAGAGTATGAAAATTAAAGTTTCTCCCAGGAATGGCTAATTCATTCAAATTATTTCCCGTGATCTGCAGGAAAGCGCCATTTTGCTGTCCACCTTTATGGAACTGGCCGGTTGAATGCAAGAATCTTGGACCCCAACCAAAGGTTGTTGGCCGGTTGGTCGCACGAGATATTAAATCTCTAGCGAGTAAAATTTTTAGATCTGCACTGCGATTCAAAAATGCCATGATTGCGTAATATCCGTTGGATTCACTGAGAAAGAGGCCGAGAGATTCTTTCAATGAAGATGCCGGCAGATCTGAAAATATTGCTAAATCGGCGTCCTCGAAAATCGGCTTCTCTTCTCCTCGATATTCGCCATTCCATTCGATAATTAGCCTTGATGTGCGCTCTTTAGCCTCGGTTACATTGGGCTGATTAAATGGATCAATTTGTAGCGCGCGCGCGAGAAGCGCGGTCACCCATTCCCAGAAAATAAATTGCTCTCCCAAAGTGCCTTTAACAACAATTTCGAAGTTATCCAGATTGGCAATATCAAATCCAACCAGTGGCAGTGATCTAGGTGACTTAGCATTTACAGAATCGATAACAACTGGAAGTCGGCCCTTGCCATCTTTCCCGGTGGATTCTGCAATTAGCTGTTCAATCCAATCTGATATTCCAGGTACTTGACTCTCGGTGTCGCAGAATCCAAAACACTGCTCAACTTGCTCAAATAACAAGGTTGCCATTTTTACAACTGTCGAATTCGAATCCTCAAAGGTTTTTCTAGCGGCATCAGCATCATCGAGCAAGACTGAGATATCTATTCCAAGTAAGGCCGCCGGCGTCAAACCAAAAGCGGATAGCGCGCTGTAACGACCACCCACATATGGATCGGCATTTATAACGCGCAGGCCAGTTTCTCTTGCACTTTTATCAAGTGGAGAATTTGGATCTGTGATTATGACCAGATGATCCTTAGGAACTAAATCGGCTTCCTGAAATAGTTTTGTAAAAAGGGCGAGGTGGGACGCTGTTTCAATAGTGGAGCCTGATTTGGAACCAACCACAACTACAGTATTAGCAAGCGATTGCGGAATTCCGGCCAGAATTTGATCTGGGTCAGTTGTATCTAAAACGGTCAGATGTTTACCGTAAGTTTTTGCCATTACCTCGGGAGCAAGGGATGAACCGCCCATTCCGCAGAGGATCACCTTTGTTAGGTCCTTGGATCGCGCGTATGCACTCAAGGCGTCAAGTTGTGGCAGCAAGTTACGCGAAGTTGCAGGCAAATCAATCCAGTTCAGTCTCGTCTTCGCTTCGTTTTCGGCACCAGATCCCCAAAGAGCAGCATCTTTTTTTGCCAATCGAACGGTAATCGCATTCAATTCTTGCGCGCAAGGTGAAGCGGGGTTGTATTTTTCAAGCAACTTGCCCGCAAGGGTAATCAATTGGCTACCGAAGCAACGTTCTGCAAAAGCTCTTTCCACGAGTGTTCAAATTTGGATAGAGCTTCATTTTCTAACTTTAAGTAAACTTCCGGGAGGTTGATCCCAATTTTACTTAGCGAGGCAAGAATTTCATGTGCTTGTCCATATTGCTGAGTGATCGTGTCACCACGAATGACGCCAGATTCCCGGACAATATCGAGCGTGGATTCTGGCATCGTGTTTGCAACCATTGGCGCTACAAGTTCTACGACATATTTTGTTGGGTCTTGGGATTTATCTTTAACCCCAGTTGACGCCCACAGTAGGCGTTGCATATTTGCGCCATGCTCCCTTAAAGCTTGGAACCTAGGGGAGTGAAAAGTGTTTGCGAAAGTTTGGTAGGCCGAATGTGCGATTGCTAGTGCTGCTTTACCGTGTAACAAATCGCCACCTTGGATTTTAGAGAGTTGTGCATCGATTTCAGTATCGATGCGACTAATAAAAAGGGCTGCTACCGAGTGGATCTTTGAAATATCTTCACCTGCTAGTAACCGTTGTTCCAGTCCCGCCAGATATGCATCCGCCACAGCACTATATCGCTCAACTGAAAATATCAAAGTAACATTAATGCTAATCCCATAACTTGTTAATTTAGTTATTGCCGCTAATCCTGGAATTGTTGCGGGAACTTTGATCATTAAATTCGGTCGATTTACGATTTTCGACAACTCCAAACCTCTTGCAACTGTTGCGTCAACATCCTGAGCGAGATCAGGTTCGACTTCTAAACTGACTTTGCCATCGATTCCACCCGATTTTTCATAGACTGCGCTAAATAAATCGCATGCGTTTCGGACATCATCTGTAGTTAACGAGGTCGTAATTTGGGCGATGGTCTGACCCGTTGCCGACAACTTCTTGATATCAGGGGCGTAGAGCGCTGATTTTGAAATTGCAGCCGCGAAGATGCTCGGATTTGTGGTGACGCCTACCACGGATGAATTTGATATGAGTTTTACTAATGTTCCGTTCTGGATTCGATCTCGAGATAGATCATCAAGCCAGATCGATACTCCAGCGCTTGATAAATCCTTGAGACTCATTTTGATTTTGCGATACTGCGCTTTGCAGCGGCTGCCACTGCTTCGGGAGTAAATCCAAATTCTTTAAATAGGTGTGAACCAGAGGCAGAGGAAGCAAAGTGCTCTACACTTATGATTTCACCGGTGGCACCAACAATTTCACGCCAACCCATACCAATACCAGCCTCGATCGATACTCTGGCAGTTACGGCTGCCGGTAAAACAGATTCTCGGTACGTGGGGCTTTGTTCGGCAAACCATTCTAAACAAGGCGCACTTACAACCTGGGCGCTAATTCCCTCAGCCTCGAGGATTTTTGCCCCAGCGATTGCCAGATGCACTTCCGATCCCGTGGCGATCAGGAGAACTTGGGCAGATGTTTTGGGAGGACAAATTACATATGCGCCCTTTGCAGTACCTTCAGCAGACCCACATATAGAACGGTCGACGACCGGAAGGTTCTGCCTTGAAAGCGCGAAGCCAATTGGTTTTCTGCGCTTTATTACTTCGCGCCAAGCTATTGCAGTTTCATTGGCATCTGCTGGGCGAATCATTGCAAAATTTGGTATTAAGCGTAGCGCTGCAATATGTTCGATTGGTTGGTGAGTTGGACCATCTTCACCTACACCGATCGAATCGTGAGTCCAAACGAAAGTTGATGGGATATCCATAAGCGCAGCGAGGCGAACTGCACCACGCATATAATCACTGAAAACTAAAAAAGTACCTGCAAAAGGTTTGGTTAAGCCATGAAGAGCGATTCCATTGACGATGGCGCCCATGGCATGTTCACGAATTCCGAAGTGGATGATTCGACCATATGGATTTGCGCCGGCCATCTCACTCGTTGCTGGCAAGAAAGAGCCGCCTCGTTCAATATTGGTGTTATTACTTCCGGCCAAGTCCGCTGAACCACCCCAAAATTCTGGTAGCACAGCAGCAATTGCATTTATAACCTTGCCTGAAGCAGCACGTGTCGCAATATCCTCTCCAGGTTTAAAAACCGGAATGGAACTTTCAAAGTCTTGTGGCAGAGTTTGGTTTTGTAGACGTTCTAGTAATTGAGCTTCTCTCGGATTGGCCTTCTGCCATATGGCAAATTTTGCTTCCCAATTTTCACGGATCTGGGATCCACGGCCTTGCACGGAGCGACAATGTGTCAAAACTTCATTTGGAACTACAAAATTTTGCTTCGGATCTAAGCCCATTAACAATTTTGTTGCTTCGATCTCAGCACTTCCCAAGGCCGATCCATGTGATGCCGCAGTTCCTCGCAGATTAGGCGCTGGCCACGCTATGACAGTTTTCAATCTAATAATTGTTGGGGCATCATTGAAGCCCTCAGCCTTAATCAGCGCGGTTTCAAGAGCGCTTTGATCAACATCACCATCGGATTTAATTCCAACTTCTATTACATGCCACCCGTATGCTTGGTACCTTGCTGAAACATCCTCGGTGAAGGCTAGGTGGGTGTCACCTTCAATTGAAATGCGATTGTCATCATAAATTAATTTAAGATTTCCTAATTTCTGTAATCCAGCGAGCGAAGAGGCTTCGCCACTCATACCTTCCTGCATGTCACCGTCAGATGCGATTACCCAAATATTGTGATCGAAAAGATCTGTCATGCCTTGTGGGTCAAATAAGCCCTTTTCATATCTTGCAGCCATTGCCATTCCGATTGCGCTGGAGATACCAGAACCAAGGGGCCCGGTAGTAATTTCTACTCCTACGGTATGTCCAAATTCTGGATGGCCAGGAGTTAGCGATCCGGCGGTGCGAAATTCTTGAAGATCCTTTAATTCCAAACCATAACCCGCCAAGAAAAGTTGGATGTAAAGGCTTAACGATGAATGGCCAGCAGACAGTACAAAGCGATCACGGCCCAACCATGTTGGATGGGTCGGATCATGTTTCATTATTCTTTGAAAAAGCGTGTAGGCAACCGGAGCAAGGGCCATAGCGGTTCCGGCATGGCCACCGCCTGCTTTCTGCACCGCATCCATGGCTAAGGCACGGCAGGTAGTTACCGCCTGGTCGTCTAATTGAGTCCAGGGTGCCAGTGTTTTAGTTGTCATTTAATTGCCCAATCTATATCGCGTTTAAAGTAGGACGTCCGGAAATATTTAGTTCCCATATTGCCAGCCAAACTAGAGTCGCACCAAGTATATGTGCACCAACGAGTAACTCAGGGAGTTTTGTAAAATATTGTAGATAACCGATGGCACCTTGCGCAAGGGCAACCCCGAGAAAGTGTGTTGCCTTTCGTTGTATCAATTTCTTAGCAACACCCGATTCGGATGCGCGAATAACCAATATTAAAGCGATTATCATCGAGATCAACAAGATAACTAAATCAGCATGTATCCAAGAAACAATCCGGGAATCGAAATGATAACGTTTTGCCGCGATATCTCCGGCGTGTGGTCCGGTTCCAGTCACGACCGTCCCCATCGCCAGCACAGCTATCCCAACGCCGACTAGAATTCTTATTAATAGCCGAGTTGTTTGCTTAATGAAAATTATGGGCTTACCCAATACCTTCGAACGTAGAGTTAGGGCACCGGCTATAAGGGGCAGGGACAATATGAAGTGCGCTGATACAGAAAGAGGATTCAACTTTGTAAGAACTGTTATTCCACCCAAAACTACTTGAGCTAGAAAACCAAGAAGTTGCAAAATAGCCAAATTCTTTAATCTCTTGTAATCAGCACGGCCTTTGAGTTTCTTAACGATATAAATCAGCGCGATTACAGCAAATATAAATATCAGCCATGCGATTAACCGATTTCCAAATTCGATCCAGGCGTGCAGCTGGCCTTGCGCTGGGTGCGCCAGCGGTTTGATGGATCCCTTTGTACATTCTGGCCAAGTTGGACAGCCCAAGCCCGAGCCGGTTAAGCGCACCGCCCCGCCGGTAACGACCAACGCACTTTGAAAGAGAAGCAAAGCGGTAAAAACCACTGTGGCGAGGGACATGCGTTAACTCTAGGGCTTGAGCCAGTTGCAGCGAGAAGAAGGCCACGCCTGATCGCTGGTGAGAATCACCATTGGCTCAGGTGGCGTATTGCCGGTAATTACGCAACAATACCGTTGTGAAAAAGATTGAGGATAAGACACGTGATCAGGTGGCCAAAGCCATCTTGGAAGGTGGTCCAGCGACTGCAGGCGCCTTGGCAAAGCGCTTGAAAATCACCCCAGCCGGAATCCGCAGGCACCTTGATTCACTAATTGCAGCTGGCGTATTAGTTGCTCGCGAACCTTATGTCACCAGCACCGACTCTCGTGGCCGTGGCCGGCCGTCAAAAGTTTTTGTTCTAACTGATACTGGGCGAGATAAATTTCTTCATTCTTATGATGATCTTGCAGTATCGGCACTTCGCTTTATGTCGCAATTTGGTAGCTCAGATTTGGTCTCAAATTTTGCCAAGGCTAGGGCGCAAGATCTCGCCACAAGAGCAAGCGACACAGTCTCAAAGGCTAAATCTTTAAGTGATAAAAGCGTAGCTCTTGCAAAATTCTTGAGTGAAGATGGTTATGCCGCAAACAATCATTCGCAGGGGATAGGTGAAGAACTTTGTCAAAATCACTGCCCAATAGCGCATGTTGCCGCTCAATTTCCAGAACTCTGTGACGCCGAAACCGAAGCGTTTTCTCAATTACTTGGAACCCACGTCCAGCGGTTAGCAACAATCGCGCATGGTGATGGTGTTTGCACGACATTTATTCCCAATTCAAAAAACCTAACCACTACTGGAAAGAGATCATCCAAATGACCGATCAAACAATTGCTCATCCAGAACTCGACGGAATCGGTACATATGAGTATGGCTGGTCTGATAAAAGTGATGTGGGTACGAACGCTCGCCGTGGTTTGAATGAAGAAGTTGTCCGGGACATTTCTTCAAAGAAGAGTGAGCCGAAGTGGATGCTCGATCTTCGCCTAAAGGGCTTGGACTTATTCGCCAAGAAACCGATGCCTACTTGGGGTTCAGACTTGTCTGGAATCTTCTTTGACACAATTAAATATTTCGTTCGGTCAACTGAAAAGCAAGCAACAACTTGGGATGACCTGCCAGATGACATTAAGAATACGTACGATCGCCTCGGTATCCCGGAGGCAGAAAAGCAACGTTTGGTTTCTGGAGTAGCGGCGCAGTACGAATCTGAAGTTGTTTACCACTCGATCCGTGAGGATTTAGAAGCGCAAGGCGTCATATTCGTTGACACAGATACTGGCCTGCGCGAACACGAGGAGCTCTTCAAGGAGTATTTCGGAACTGTTATTCCAGTTGGCGATAATAAATTTGCCGCGCTAAATACTTCGGTTTGGTCAGGTGGATCCTTCATCTACATTCCAAAGGGCGTAAAGGTAGATATTCCATTGCAAGCATATTTCCGAATCAATACCGAAAATATGGGTCAGTTTGAACGTACCTTAATCATCGCTGATGAAGATTCCTATGTACATTATGTAGAAGGTTGTACTGCTCCGATTTACTCATCAGATTCACTGCACTCCGCTGTAGTTGAAATCATTGTGAAAAAGGGAGCACGCGTGCGCTACACAACGATTCAAAATTGGTCGAACAACGTTTATAACCTAGTAACAAAGCGCGCAACCTGTGCCGAGGGTGCGACTATGGAGTGGATCGATGGAAACATCGGCTCCAAGGTAACCATGAAATACCCAGCAGTCTTTTTGATGGGTCCACATGCCAAGGGAGAAACTCTTTCTATTGCATTTGCGGGCGCCGGACAGCATCAAGATGCAGGTTCAAAGATGGTGCACGCGGCTCCTTACACATCTTCTACGATCATTTCAAAATCTGTAGCGCGTGGTGGTGGTCGAACTTCTTACCGCGGTCTGGTTCAGATTCAAGAAGGTGCGCACCATTCCAAATCAACGGTGAAA
>CAIVOW010000216.1 GCA_903907665.1 uncultured Actinomycetes bacterium
GATCTCTGCCTTACCTGCTTGACCCGTTTCTTCAGAGACGTGAGCCGAAGAATCAAAGCCCGTGATTGTGTACTGAGTAAGTAGGAAACCAAGAGGCAGAACATAGATCCAAAATGCGCGATGCGAGAATCCGCTGTTATTAATCTGGTGAGTAAATACCCACTGCGCTGACTGGTGATGTGTAGGAATAAGTACAAAGATCAAAATAATTGCAGCTACACCAAATACGTGTACCCAGACGTTGATACCTTGTAATTTATGAATGAAGGTAGCACCCCAGATGTTCATCATGATGTGAATAAGAATGGTTACGAAGAACACGAGGAAAATTGTCTTAAGGTTGCCTGGATCAAAGGCGCTGGTGTACTTGCTCATTGCGTAGGTGAAGAAGTTTGCAAAACCGTAATCAACACCTGCTGTGACGGTGACTAAACCAAGAAGGTTAAGCCAACCTGTAAGCCAGCCATGAATTGGCTTGCCTAAGTTCAGGGCCCAGTAATAGATACCGCCCGCTGTTGGCATCGCCGAGACGAGCTCGGCCATGGTTAGGCCAATGATCATGATTAGGCTGGCAATAATTGGCCAACCAACTGAAATTGCTACTGGGCCGCCGTTATTCCAGGCCTGAGCAAAGGTTGTAAAGCAACCAGAGAGAATTGAGATAATCGAGAAGGAGATTGCAAAGTTGTGAAATCCACTCCACTTTCGATCAAACTCTTGCTTGTAGCCGAGCTCGGCAAGTTTGCGAGCATCAGCATCATTCGAATTAACCATTGTGTAATGTCCAGCCTTTCTAGGTGGTCTTCCAGTGAAAGATTTGCTGAAAGAATTGTGCAGTGAGTCACTCATAATTGCTAGTACCAAAGGGTGAAATTTCATTCCAATTGTCAGGATTTGAGCCTAAGAGTAGTTTTCCCATTGTTGCTCTGCGCTCAAGAGAGTAATCTGAGGCAATTATAAAATCTATAAAATATGCAGAAAATGCCAGATAAAGGGGTCCACAGTGCTTTCCGTCGAACAGTTACGCGCAGATGTCGAATCTGGAAAAATTGATACCGTAGTAGTAGGCGTCACGGATATGCAAGGTCGACTCCAAGGCAAGCGCATCCATGCACCTTTCTTCTTAGCCGACACCTTGGCTCACGGAACGGAAGGCTGTAACTACCTCTTAGCTGTTGATATAGATATGAATACTGTGCAGGGATACGACGTTTCCTCGTGGGAGACTGGCTACGCCGATATGGCAATGTCGGTGGATTTAGAAACGCTTCGCTATCTACCTTGGCACGATGGAACTGCAATGGTTGTCGCAGATTTGCTTGACCATCATAAAGATCCAATCTCGGTATCGCCTCGCGCAATTCTAAAAAAGCAACTCGATCGTTTGGATAAAGCGGGCATGGTTGCCATGTGCGGAACCGAATTAGAATTTATAGTTTTTAAGGATACTTTTGAAGAGGCGTGGGATAGGGGATATAAAGATCTCGTTCCAGCCAATCAATACAACGTCGACTATTCACTTACAGGTACAGCCCGAGTAGAAAAATTACTTCGTGCCATTCGCCTTGGAATGGATGGCGCCGGCATGGTTGTTGAGTCAGTCAAAGGCGAGTGCAATTTGGGACAGCACGAAATTGCATTCCGATACGCCGATGCGCTCACTACCTGTGATAACCATTCGATTTATAAGATGGGTGCAAAAGATATTGCCTCGCAACAAGGTTGCTCCCTTACCTTCATGGCTAAGTTCAACGAGAAAGAAGGCAGCTCTTGCCATATTCACCTCTCCTTTAGAGATAAAGCCGGCAACGCTGTAATGGCTGGGGATGCTGGTGATGGAATGAGTGAGCTTGGTCGTAATTACTTGGCGGGAATTCAAGCCCACCTTGGCGAGCTTTCACTTCTTTTCGCACCCAACATCAATTCTTACAAGCGCTTTCAGCCAGGCACCTTCGCACCTACAGCAATTAAGTGGGGGCGCGATAATCGTACGTGCGCACTTCGCTTAGTCGGATCTGGTCTTGGATTGCGCGTAGAAAATCGCGTTCCAGGCGGAGATGCCAATCCATATCTAGCCGTAGCCGGAATGATTGCTGCCGGAATGGATGGCATTGAAAAGAAGTCAGTACTTGAGCCAATCTTTACTGGTAACGCTTATGCCCTTGAAACCCAACGCGTGCCAACATCACTTAAGGAAGCGCGTGATATTTGGGTAAATAGCCAATGGGTTACCGATACATTTGGGGCAGATGTGCAAAAGCACTACGCGCATATGGCTGACACCGAAATCGATGCCTACTCACGTGCCGTAACAGATTGGGAACGTTTTCGTAGCTTCGAACGGATGTGATGATGTGAGTACTTTTACAGTAATAAATCCAGTTACCACAAAGCCTGTTGCAGAAATTGCGCTCGCTGACGTAGCAATGACGGATGCAGTGATTCTTAAGGCTGCAAAGGCTTTTGAACAGTGGCGCAAAGTTAATCCGGGTGATCGAGCAAAACTATTGCGTAAATTTGCAGCGATAGTTGATAGCCACAATGAAGAGCTAGCTCAGCTCGAAGTTCTCAACTCTGGTCACACTATTTCTAATGCTCGCTGGGAAGCCGGCAACGTACGCGATGTCCTTAACTATTACAGCGCAGCTCCTGAAAGACTTTTTGGTCGCCAGATTCCCGTACCAAATGGAATCGATATCACTTTTAAAGAGCCGCTAGGCGTTATTGGAATTATCGTTCCTTGGAATTTTCCAATGCCAATTGCTGGATGGGGTTTTGGGCCGGCGCTTGCCGCTGGCAACACCGTTGTACTAAAGCCAGCCGAAGTCACCCCGATGACTGCGCTTCGACTAGGTGAACTTGCGCTGGAGGCAGGCATTCCTGAAGGTGTCTTCAATGTTATTGCTGGTAAGGGCAGCGTTGTAGGCGAGCGGTTTGTTCAAAATCCACTAGTTCGCAAGATCGTTTTTACTGGTTCGACAACAGTTGGAAAAGGAATCATGCGCGGCTGCGCCGATCAAGTGAAGCGATTAACACTAGAACTTGGTGGCAAAAGTGCCAATATTATTTTTGCTGATGCAGATGTTGAGAAAGCTGCAGCAAATGCACCAGGAGCTGTATTTGATAACGCCGGGCAAGATTGCTGTGCTCGCTCACGCCTACTAGTCCAAGCGTCCGTTTATGACACATTCATGGAAAATTTTGAAGTCGCTGTAAAGAAGTTCCGTGTTGAAGATCCAAGCCTTGATACTGCTGAAATGGGCCCACTTGTATCGGCCAAGCAACTCGAAGTTGTTCGGGGTTACGTACCAGAAAATACCAAAGTGGCCTTCCAAGGAAGTACACCGGAAGGTCCTGGATATTGGTTCCCAGCAACTGTTCTGGAAGTTAGCGATGTCTCAGAAAGAACATATCGCGAAGAAATCTTTGGGCCTGTTGTCTCCGTTATTCGCTTTAATGACGAGGACGATGCAATTCGAATTGCAAATGATAGTGAATTTGGATTATCGGGTTCGATTTGGTCACGAGACATCGGCCGCGCGGTACGAGTCTCTCGCGCAGTTGAAGCTGGAAACCTCTCGGTAAATTCAAACTCATCTGTTCGTTATTGGACTCCATTCGGAGGATACAAACAGTCGGGTCTTGGGCGCGAACTTGGACCAGATGCACTAGACGCATTTACAGAAACCAAGAATGTCTTTTTCGATACCCAAGATTAAATAGATCAATAGAGGGAAGTTATAAATGTGTCGCTTGATGGCTTATGTATCTTCATCAGAACAGACGCTCGAGGGCATGGCAGGACCATCCTTCCCTGAGTTTGCCGCGCTCTCTGAAAAACATTGTGATGGATGGGGAATTGCATCGGGGGATTCTCACCAAGCCAAAGTTTCCTTAGCCGTTGAACCAACACAGGCTGACCAAAGTGCACGGTTTAAAGAGATTACAAGTGAATTAAAGAGTGATGGCGCCTTACTACATCTGCGATGGGCAACTTCGGGCCTGGCCGTCAAGGAAGGCAATACCCATCCTTTTGTTTATGGAGATTATTCGTTCATCCATAACGGAGGTGTAATTCCTGCCGATTCACTGAATCCTTTCGTTGATGAGAAGTTTCTGTCGCTGGCACGCGGTGAAACAGATAGCGAAAAGTATTTCTACTTAGTGATGACTGAAATAGAAAAGTTTGGTGACGTCGATGGAATTCTCTCGGCAGTGCGTCTCATTAAAGAGAAGCTTTACTCCTCAAGTCTTAATGCAATGATCTTGACTCCAACAAAACTTTTTATAGTTTCTGAATTTATCCAAGACCGTCGTCCCAAGGGTGAATCTGATGACTATTACGATCTTTACTATCGCATTAACGAAGAAGGATTCCTAGTCGCTTCCTCTGGATGGAGTCAGGAAAACTGGACTTTAATACCTAATCATTCAATGTTGGAAGTGAGTCGTAAGAGTTTCAATCTTAATTCACACTTGATTTGATGTAATATCGAAACCTACAGAAATGTAAATTTGAGATAAGTGGCCCTGGGGGAAAAGATGAGAGTTAAAAATTTCAAGAATTCCATTTTTATTGTAGTGACAGCCGCAACTCTAGGCATAGCCATATGCGCATTACCTGCGGCAAATGCAGCGACTTCCGGCGCGGTTATTATCAATATTCATCAAACTTTTATTGAACCTATGGGCACAGTTGTCGTGACTGGAGCAATTGGAGATTTTGGAACAGCCCAAGGGGCAGATGCAGCTGGCAAGCCTTCCAAACTAAGTCCAGCGCCTGTCGTACTTTTAAAGCTTCGCAAAGGGACAATTTTGCTTGATGCGACAAACACGAACCAAGCAACCTCAACTTCACCGCTCGTACAAAATATTTCCTGCTCATTCTCGTTATCGGCTACTACCGTGCCTTTGCCAATCATTAAAGGAACAGGTGCGTACAAAGCCGTCAAAGGATCATTAACAGCATCCATAGACCTCGGTGGAATCACGCCTTTTTATAAAGCCGGAGCCAACAAGGGCAAATGTGATTTCTCAAATAAATATTTACCCCTAGCAAGCTATTTCAACGAAGTAGCGTACGGAACCATTACGTACTAGCTCTGTGAAGAAAATACTCTGATCTGGCAAATGAGGATAAATGAACATCAACAGAGGCAAAGTGCTTTGATTGCACTATTGCCTTCAATCTACGAAAGGAAATTTTGAACCATGGCTATTGTAAGTTTTACGATTGAAGTAGTTGCAGAGATTCCAGTCACAATCAACGAGGCAGATCGTCAAGATGGCCAGTCCTATATTGACCTTATTGGTGACGCTGTTCAAGCGTTCATGGAAAATAACGATATGAACGCTCTTGATTATCAGTACAAAGTTGTTGGGGATGTCATCGGTTCTGATTGATTGTGAGATCTAACTTGATTAATCCACATATGAGATTTGTATTGGGATTGATCAAAGCTTCACATTTTGGACCAACCGTATTGGTCGTCGTCATCTCATTTATCTTGTCTCTAACACAGCTCTCCTTTTTGGGTGCCATTGAAGTTGCCTGTGCCATTTTTGCAGGACAACTTGTAGTTGGATGGTCAAATGATCTTTTAGATTTTCCGCTCGATAAAGCGGCAGCGCGCGTGAAGAAGCCGCTAATTGCTGCAGAGATATCCATACCGGGAATTAAAAAATCTATTCCCATAGCCCTTGGTTTTGCACTCGTGCTTTCATTGATCGGACCACTTGGGCTTAAAGGAACTGCAATTCATTTTCTGGGAATTTTGAGTGCCACTTTTTATAACTTTCGGTTAAAACGAACAGTGGTATCCGTTCTCCCATACATGGTTTCCTTTGGTGCGATGCCTTGGGCTATATATATTGCAGTCGGGAAGACGCCTCCCGCCTGGCTTTACTTAGGCTTTATCTTCTTTGCCTGCGCATTTCATTTCCTCAATGTGCTCAAGGACCTAGAAGCCGATATCTCGCAAGAAATTTTTGGATTACCTCAACGGCTTGGTCGGCGCGCCAGTATCGCCATAGCTTGCATATTGGTTTGTCTTGGAATCTTGGCCGTCCTCATCCGTTAGTAAATTCCCCTCGACACCTCTTCCATTGCCATTAATTTTCTGGTTGGCTTACATTCTCTAACGGAAGGAATTTCTATGACAAAACGTGTTTTTGCAAATTACTATTTTCGGACCAAGTTTGGTCAAGGGGCTAAGGCCGCTGAATACATTGAAGAATTGAAAGTGGAAGCCCTGAAATTAGGGATTTCAGATGTTCGAGTTGGTCTTGTTGAGATTGGAAATTATTCGCCTTCAACCGCTTTTTCACTTACCTTTGAGAGCGCAGATGCTTTCGGACGCCAATGGGGTGGCGGCTCTGAATACGAAGCTAAAAGTGCCAGTTGGACAGCGCTATGGAAGAAAATCAACGAGGAGCCAACTCAGATATTTGAACGGATCGGGTCGGATCTTATCTACGAGAAGTAAGAACTTTAAAATCTAGTCTGCGGAGAACCAGATGGAATTTCAAGTAAAACACATTAGTCATAAATTAATTGACTCGTTGAGCGATGGCGTCTTCTCTATAGCTCTTACCCTTTTAGGGTTGGATGTTGTTGGCCTTGTACATAAAATTAGTGAGAGCAAAGATTTTAACGCGACGGTGTTTGCGAATTGGCCTACTTTTCTTGCTTATGTCCTCGGCTTCGTTGTCCTATTTTCTTGGTGGTATAACTATCACGTCACCGGGCAGTATGTAGTAGGAACAAGCGCCTTAATTGTATGGAATCACGGTTTAGTCATGGCCTGGGTAGCGCTCATGCCCTTCGGTGTTGCGCTCCTCGCTGAGAATATAAATACACCAAACCTAAAGTGGGGAGTGTTCTACTTCGGGATCTGCCTTTTTGGGCAAAATTGGACTAGCTGCGTACAGTTTACTTTAGTTAAGGTTTTTAAGGGTGACACTAATTTGAACTTTACTGAAGATTTTATTATGTCATCATTTTCTAAAGAAGAGCGCATAAAATTCCTGACAATATTTAATCTCATTCCAGCGATTATTGGAATCATCCTTATTTCTATATGCCTGATAAACCCTTGGATTGCCTTGGCTGGATATATGGTGCATATTCTCACTTTGGGAAATCCAGTAAAGACTTTGAACCGCTTTTCGCCAATGCTGATGAAGATGACGAAAAAGTGATGAGAAGGTAATAAAAGTTCCTTGCTGATATTTGCCAAATTTAACTCATGGCTATTGAAGAGGAACAACGACTAGCGCCCAAATAGTCAATGCACTTTTAGCAGATGACCAGCCAGGCCTTGCGGATTGGCAAGGGATAGCCTAAAAATGCCCAAAAATGCCATAAAAGGGCCCAAGAAAGTCAAGAAAACTCTAGTTATTCACTGACCGTTTATGTATTGTTTGCAAAGTTAATGAACCGGAACGAAACTCGGAAAGTTGCGTGCAGATTGCCTACGGGATACGTGTGGGAAGAGATTTATGGGTGGCATAACACCGGTAACTGGGCAGGTGCAGTTCCAGCGGGGCTAAATGCGCAGCCGTATCAGCATTTTGAAAGTGCAGAATCAAAAATCCGATTAGCAAGTGCGATTGAGGTCTCGGGCCTGAGTAGAAATTTGAAAAGAATTCCGGCATTTCAAGCGAGTATCGAGCAAATCGCAATGGTGCACCCAATGGAATATATTGAAAGAATTAGGCGAGATAGTGCCACGCCATATGGTGGCGATGCGGGAGATGGCTTAAGTCCTTTTGGAACCGGCTCTTTTGAGATTGCTTTGTGGGCGGCTGGTGGTGCGATTGCTGCGATGGAAGCGGTTGTGAAAGGCGAAGTGACAAACGCGTACGCACTAGTGCGCCCTCCTGGGCACCACGCAAGAGCTGAAACGGGTATGGGGTTTTGTATTTTTGCTAACGCCTCAATTGCGATTAAGCACGCAATGAACAATCTTGGAGTAAAGCGTGTAGCCGTCGTGGACTGGGATGTTCACCATGGGAACGGAACTCAATCAATTTTTTATGAAGATCCAAATGTATTAACAATTTCGATACACCAGAACGGTTTATTTCCACCTGATAGCGGTCATGTTGCCGAGCAAGGGGCTGGCGCCGGAGTTGGTTCTGCAATGAATATTCCACTACCTGCGGGAAGTGGAAATGGTGCTTATATGGAAGCGCTCAACCAAATTGTCTTTCCAGCCCTTAGAGAATTTAAGCCCGAGGTAATCGTCGTTTGTTCTGGTTTTGATGCTGCTATGACTGACCCCCTCGGCCGGATGATTGTTACCGCAAATGGCTATCGCGAGATGGCAAAAGCACTGAAGAAAGTAGCAGAAGAGCTTTGCCAAGGGAAAATCGTAATGACTCACGAAGGCGGGTATTCCCCAACATATGTTCCTTTTTGTGGATTAGCAGTAATCGAGACCCTCGCAGGGGTCACTACAGATATGCATGATGAGTTAGCAGAATTCTGGGATGCCTTGCCGGATCAAAATTTGCATGTGTGGCAAGAGGAGATTATCCAAATCATTAAGTCTCAGCTTTTAAGCCCGAAGGGGATTTAGGGAATATATTCAATGAGCCCATCAACCATCAGAGGAATATTCGATGTTCTAAGCCTGTCATCGGTACTCATTCTCCTTGTTATTGGAATGGCAATCATTGTTGGCATGATGAAAGTATTTAATATGTGTCAAGGCGAATTAGTTTTACTTGGCGCAGTTACGGCGTTTCTCTGCGAAAAGTATTTCGGAAATATTTGGCTAGGAATTCTTCTGGCTCCTATTGTGGTCGGACTCTTTGGATTACTTCTTGAACGCACGATAATTCATAGGTTTTATGTCAATCCCCAGGGAGCTTTACTTGCCACGTTCGCAATCGGCCTCATCATTCGCGAAACATTGCGCACGCGCATGTCAACACAATCCTCACCCGTCAGTGCGCCAATCCAATCTTCAATTAATATTGGTGGAGCCAGCCTTCCTATATGGAGAATTGTGATAATGGTTGTGACCCTCCTGTTGGCTTCAACAATTGGATTTGTGCTCCTAAAGACAAATTTGGGCATGAAGGTGCGAGCAACTCTCGACAACCCAGAATTGGTATCAGCCTCAGGTATATCTACAAAATGGATGTATGCAGGAACGTATGCAGTTGGAGCGGCGCTATCTGGTTTTGCTGGAGCAATGATTGTTCCACTACAAACCCTGTATCCCAATTTAGGGTACGACAACCTCATTCTTATGTTTATAGCGGTCATGATTGGCGGACTCGGTCAATTTGCTGGTCCGCTAGCAGGTGCCGCTCTGATTGCTGTGCCAGGTGCCATTCTTGGACAGTTCATTAGCCCGGTCACGGGTCAAATCCTTGTGATCTTTTTAGCAATTATTTTTATGCGTTTCCGTCCAGTTGGTATTTTCCAAAGGGGGCGATAACGTCACATTGAATATCGTTAACAGAACGACCTAATCGTAAAAAAAAGTTATCTAATGCAAACTAAACTTTACTAAGGAGAAAAATGTTAAGTAGAAAGTTTTTCGCAGAAAAAAAGATGGGGCGCACTATTGCCTTTGCAGCAGGCCTTGCAGGCTTGTTCGCAACGATTACCCTAGCTCCAACTGAGGCTGCCAGCACAGTCAAAGTGGGAGTCTTGACGGATATGACTGGCGCTTTCGGAATTGTTGGTAAGTCCAACAAGGCTGTAGCTCAATTCACAATCGATGAAATCAATGCAAATGGTGGCGTTCTCGGCCGTAAACTTGTTATGGATTTAGCTGATAGTGCTACAGATCCTGCCGTGGCGACTCAAGTAGCAAGTCGCTTAGTCAATCAGGACCACGTCGCTGTTGTAGTTGGTGGCGTAGCAAGTTTCACCCGCGTTGCAGTTCGTGATGTAATCGCGAAGCGTGGTAAGACTTTGTACATATGGCCAGCTTCCTATGAAGGTAATGAGTGCTCACCAAACGTTTGGAACACTGGTTCTGCACCTAACCAACAGGTAGACCCAACTGTGAAGTATTTGCTTGCTCATGGAAAGAAAACTTTCTTCCTAGCAGGAAGTGATTACTTGTATCCAAGAAATATTCTTGCGCGTGTTCGCCAAGATGTTCTTGCAGGTGGCGGAAGTATTGTCGGCGAAGAATATGTTCCACTCGACATGACGGATGCTTCCAACCTTACAAGTAAGGTTCTAGCTGCAAACGCGGATGCTCTATTTGAAGTAGTTGTACTCCCAGGAACGGCTCCATTCATTAAAGGTGTCGTCGACGGTGGATACAAGGGAACGATCGCTGGAACTCTCTTCGATGAGGGCATCAACCCATTGATCGGCAAGCAAGCACAAGGTCTTTTGAACGTTCAGGACTACTTTGGCCCAGTAACGGATTCCTTTACAAAGTCAGAGGTTGCTAAGTTCAACAAGCAGCATCCAGAAGCTGCCGGACTATTCGCCTCCACATTCAATGGCCCTGCTTGGTATCGCTCAATCTATCTCTGGAAAGCCGCGGTAGAAAAGGCTGGTTCATTTGATACCGCGAAAGTAAACAAGGCGATGGATTCAATTGGCTTGAAGCAGTCAATTGGTGGCCCAGTTAAATTTGTACCAGGCACAAAGCACGTTTCCCTGCCTATGTACTTGGGTCAATCAAACGGCGATGGTTCTGAAACTATATTGAAGAACCTCGGCGCGATTCCTCCTTACGAGTGCGCTAGCAAGCAGTAATAAAGGATAAAAGCATCATCAAACATCGGGTTAGAACTGGTATCGCAATCATCATCGCGATACCAGTTCTTTCCCCATTTCTTTTTATGGCGGGTAATGATTACTTAACACAAGTGATTACTCGAATTCTGATTTACGGCATTTTAGTTCTGAGTGTGGAAATGTGTTGGGGTCAAACTGGAATTTTTACGTTTGGCCAGGCGGCACTTTTTGGGCTTGGAGGGTATGCCATTGGACTTGTTTCCAAACATATGGCGGTACCTGACCTAGGAATTCTGATGCTGATAGCCATAGTGGTTGGAACGCTAGCTGGCTTTATTATCGCCATATTCCTCTTTTCAGGAAAACGTGTCGGAGAATTATATGTTGCTCTGGTAACGCTCGCTATTTCATATATTTGTGAACGACTAGCCAATAGTTGGACTGTGCTGGGATCAGGAAATGGAATTCCTGGAATTCCCTATCCAACTATTTTTGGACATGAAGTATCGTCTTCTATCGGACTCTTTTTTCTGGCATTTAGTTTTTTTGCGATTGCACTCATGCTTTGTATTTATATCGTTAATTCGCAATTTGGCTTGACTATGAATGCGGTACGAGACGATGAGGAAAGAGCTGAATTTTTTGGCTATAAGAGATCAGCGGTTCAAATCGTTATTTTTGTATTTGCCGCAGTACTAGCATCAGTCGGCGGAGCACTCTTTGCAATGACCGAGGGATTTGTCTCTCCTTCAATGAGTGGCTTGGCACTATCAACGACAACTGTATTGTGGGTCGTACTCGGTGGCCGCGGAACCTTCTTCGGGCCACTCCTTGCGTTAGCTGTCTTACAGGTAGTTAATATCGAGATGCAAAATGCACTACCGAGTTTGTGGCCGATTTTGGTTGGCTCGCTGCTGCTCCTCACAATGATCTTCCTTCCAAAAGGTCTGACATCGATTCCTTCGAAAATTCGCGAAACACGGTCGAAAAGGATTTATACGTGACGCTTTTAGTAATCGACAAAGTCAGCAAACATTTTGGCTCCCTTGTTGCCGTCAGTGATGCCTCTTTAGATATTGGGGAGAAAGAGATAGTCGGTCTAATCGGACCAAACGGATCAGGAAAATCAACTTTGCTGCATGCAATATGCGGTCGAACATTTGCTACTTCAGGATCAATCCACTTGGATGGAATTGATGTTACCGCGCTAAGTCCACAACAGCGAGCGAAATTGGGTATGGCAATCAAATTCCAACTTGCGCGTATTTACTTGGAGAAGACAGTCAGAGAAAACATCTTGATTTCACTACAAGCAGGTGAATCTATTTGGAGTCAGCTCCGGAGTAAATCGTTAAAGGACTTTCAAAGAAAAATTATAGAAATTGCCGAAGAATTTCAGTTAAATGAACAGCTTGATCAATTAGCTAAATCCTTGTCGCATGGACAGCAGCAGTGGTTAGAGATCGCGATGGCTATGGCCGTAGATCCAGCGCTGCTACTTCTTGATGAACCAACCGCTGGTATGAGCCCAAAGGAGCGTGCAGATACAGCCGTTCTCATCAAAAAAGCATCTCAGCGTTGTGGCGTACTTATAGTTGAACACGACTTAGATTTCATTAAGGAATTATGCAATCGTATATCTGTGTTGCATCAAGGTCGGATTGTTGCAACGGGCACTCCACTCGAAATCGAAAACAGTCCAGCGGTGAGGGAGGTGTATCTAACTCGTGTCTAATAATACTTCTTTGAAAGTTTCAAATTTAAAAGCTGGTTACGAGCTAGTTCAAGTCATATTTGACATTTCCTTTGATATTCCACAAACTGGAATCACCGCGATCGTGGGTAGAAATGGCGCGGGAAAAACTACTTTGCTTCAAACTATTGTTGGGTATATCTCGCCGCTTTCTGGCAAAATTGAATATGTAGGAAACGATATAACTCGCTTGTCAGTTTCTGCTCGTGTTAAGTCTGGTATCGGCTATGTTCCACAAGACCGTCCAGTTTTCTCCGATTTGACTGTTCGCGAGAATCTTCTCATTGGTGCTTCACGTCTTCCAAAATCACAACGTAATGATCTGACTCCAGCGCTTGATATTTTCCCAAAATTAGCAGACAGATTAGATCAAAAAGCTGGCACAATGAGCGGCGGTGAGCGCAAGATGGTTGGTATCGCTCGGGCTCTTATTGGTGAACCAAAACTCCTTATTATGGATGAGCCCACTGAAGGCGTTTGGCATGGAGTGGTTGATGAGATTCAGCAGCGACTTAAAATTTATTCGAAGGATCATGCTGTTCTTATTGTTGAGCAGAATTTAGAATTCGTCGCCGGTATGGCATCCCAAGTTCTCTTGATTGAGCGAGGACAGATTTCGCAAAGCTCATTGGCTGAGAATAAGAGCGGTTTAGAAGCTATCCGTAAGCGTCTCACCGTCTAAGAATCGGCGCCCTTCTAAGTTAGCGCAGTCAAGAAATCTAAGTAGAGTCAGAACTCCATGACGTAAGTAAAGCACCTCATTTTCTGGATTCATTTAAAATTCATAAAGAAGATGCTTGAAACTCGGGTTTTTAATCCATATATTTATATCACCAAATTGGTTCTTCCCGGATTGGTAGCACGATGGATACGCGTGAAATAAGTGAAAAGCGTTACGAGATAGCTGCAAACCAAGCATCGATTGTGATGCTTGTAGGGCTGTTTTCTAATGTTGGCATTTTTGCAATTACGGCATTCGCTCATCTTTCTTCCACAGGTCAAACCGACTGGAAGGTTGTTCTGAGCGTTATCGAAGCTTTCTTCTTGGTCTTTGCACTCGGAGTCTTCGGAGATATCGCGATGTACGTTAAGGATATTCCTGCAGATGAAGATTCTCATTGGAATAGAAATGCACGAACAGCGCCACCGCAGATTTTTATGGCGATCACAGCTTTAGGAATCATAACCATGTGGGTATTTCAGTTTCGAGCAGTAGGAGCCTAGGAATATACGCGGATAGGGCTGGGGCGAACAACCTCAGCCCTATTTGTTTTTACACACTGATAGAGAATCACTAGGTAACTCCACGTATTGAGTATTAAACCCGCAACCAGTTCTTCACCCAACAGATACCTAGAGTCGACATAAAGTTTACTTTCTATCGAGATTCTTCTCGTTGTTCTCAAAGGGGGAACATAGGGGGGGAAATGAACAAAAAAGTTATCGGAGCCGCCGCCGCGCTAGTTGTCGTAGGATTTGGCACAACTGCAGCGACATGGTCGTGGGATAAACCCATATATGTTTTAAGTGCAAATAAAAACGTCACACTTACGCCTTTGGCAACAACAGGTGACAAATTTGGTGGATTTGTAGTTCGTGGAATTCCAGATGGAATGGGCGCATATAAGAATGAATTGGGACAGGTTGTCCTACTTTCAAACCACGAAGTAGCAATCAATGACAAGATTGCATTGAAGAGCGCTTCGAAAACCTCGCAATGGGGTGTCTCTATTACGAAATTTAAGTATTCACCACGAGAGGGCAACATCACTGCTGCAAAAAACTTCATCACGGGAATTAAGTACTGGAACTACACCACTGGAAATTATCAAGATACACCAATTGGTGGAGAACCAGCTGATATTTCAAAGGATTCCTTTGGCTGGGGTATTAGCCGCTTCTGCTCAGCCACATTCTCGGCCGCAGGAACATTCTCATACAAGAATGGCTCAGAAACCATTGGTTACGACGGTGCACTTTTTACAACTGGTGAAGAAGTTGGCGATAGCTCACGAGGCTTTGCATTCGATATGGATGGACAGGGATATCAACTTCCACGCATGGGAATGATGTCTTTCGAGACAATTGCTCCAACACGCAAGGCAGGTCCAAATACCGTCGCGATTGCAGATGAAGATGGATCTGCAACAGATTCACAACTTCACGTTTATGTAGGTAAGAAGACAAACACTGGTTCACCTGTTGATAAAGCAGGCCTCACAAACGGCGATCTTTATGTGCTCAATGCTGGTTCAATCCCTACAGATAACATCTTCCGTACCACTATCGCAAAGTCAACGCCCGTTGATGTTAATTTCAAGAAGATCGAGTGGAACACCGGCGTCACAGCATTTGCTAAAGGTTCTCGTGATAATGGAATGACATTTGCCCGAATTGAAGATGGCGAATGGGATCCAAATAATCCAGATGTTTATTACTTCATCACAACCGAATCAAATAAGGACGCTGGCGCGACAAAGGAAAATCCTGCTGAGCCAGGTATTTCTCGTGACGGTGGAGGACTATGGCGTTTAACTTTCAAAGATGCGCAGAATCCACTTCTTGGAGCGAAGTTAGAACTCCTTCTCAACGGAACAGAAGCTCCATTTCTCAGCAAGCCAGATAACCTGGCTGTGACTAAGAGTGGTGTAATCACAATTCAAGAAGATCCAGGCAATAATGCACACGTAGCACGCATTGTCGCGTATCAAATTGCGACAGGAAAGCTTGCGGTAATTGCTGAGTTCGACAAGCAATACTTCACAGCAGCTGGAGCAAAATACATGACGCTGGACGAAGAGACATCTGGTATTTGGGATGCAACGAGCTTACTTGCAACCCCAGGTGACACGAATACATATCTCTTCTTCAATGCGCAGGTTCACACCTACAGCGGTGTTTCATCTATCGACAGCGGAGTGAAGGGGGCGCTGAAGCCGGCCCGTCCAGATCTCGGTTCTCGAAGTGCGTACAACAAGTCAGTTATAGACAAGGCCACTGTTGAAGGTGGGCAGTACTATCGAATGACAGTAAGCGATTGGAATGCTGTTTTCGCTGGCTAAATTGAAGTAGCAGGAAGGGTGGCGGATCACCGCCACCCTTCTTTTTATTACATCACCTTTGAAAGGATTTCGATGCAACGGCGCCTAATTCTCAAAATTGTCAGCGCTGTAGCTTTACTGCAGTTTTCAGGAAGTGCTTTTGCGGTTACTGGCCCAAGCTTGAAGTGCACTCGCATAGGACAGCAAATTGTTTGGCGAGGAAAAAGGTACACATGTATTAAATCAGGCAAGAAATTGATTTGGGATAAGGGTGTATCAATAGCGACACCCACTCCTTCTGAATCCACACATCCACTCACGGCTGAAACGTCCTCAACGCCTTCACCTACTCCAGCCCCATCGAAGTCTGCGTACAACGGGACTGTCGTTGGTAAGTCCACTGAGCTTTCCATGGGGGAAAGTAAAGTCTTTTCAGAGCCAGACCCCTACGGTCGAGGCTTTAAATTTGTAGTCACAAGAACTTCGACGGCGCTCGTTGCATTTAGCACGATTTGTACTCACGAAGGATGTGCAGTTGAAGTTCTCACTAAGAATCAACTTCAATGCCCATGTCATGGTGCCCAATTTGACGCAGTAACTGGCGCCGCAACTCGGAGGCCGGCGTATGAGTCTTTGCGTGAATACAAAGTAGAAGAAGCGTCAGGCCAGATCATTATCTGGATCTATAAATAAACTTTGGTGGGTTGTGAGGGACTTGGCCCCTGCAACCCGGGCAATTCCCCGATTTTTAGGTAATCGGGTCATAAAAGGCACGCTATCTAGTTTGTCAGCCCTTCGCAATACTCTTTAGCCAGGA
>CAIVOW010000217.1 GCA_903907665.1 uncultured Actinomycetes bacterium
CGCGTTACTTCCCGCCTTTGGATTAGCAGCATTCAATATATTGATGCCAATGACGGCAATAGTTTTAGCCGTTCTTATTATTGTTACTTTCTCGTATCGTGAAGTCGTCCAAATTTATACAAAATCGGGCGGCGCATACGTTGTATCGCGCGATAACCTCGGCCCAATTTTTTCTCAAATTGCCGCCGTCGCACTTATGTTGGATTACATAGTCACGGTAGCAATTCAATCCTCGGCGGGTATAGACGCAATTATTTCTACCTTTACGGGGCTTCAGTCCTACAAACTTTGGATGACTCTTGCCGTTATTGCCCTGCTGACATTTGGAAATCTGCGAGGAGTTAAAGAGGCCGGCGCAGCTTTCGCTTTTCCAACCTATCTTTTTATTCTCTCGTTAGTGACTGTTTTCGGTATGGGAATCTACCGAATCTCGATGGGGACACTTCCAAAGTTTGACCCTGCATCCCTTCATGGCGCGGTAGCCATCGGGCAGGCAAAAGGATTATTGAATTTTGCAGCGATCTTTATTTTGCTTCGCGCGTTTGCTAACGGTGGTTCATCTCTTACTGGTTTAGAAGCAATCTCCGACGGAGTATCACTATTTCGCGCTCCTGAAGGCGTCAATGCTCGTAAAACATTAATTATTATGTCGGCAATTTTAGGATCTCTTGTTTTTGGAGTCTCCTACTTTGCTCATAGAACGTGGGCGACACCGTATGAGACCGGAACGCCAACGGTTATTTCACAAATTGCTAAAGCAACATTAGGTTCAGGAACTTTCGGAACGGTAATGTTTTACGTTGTTCAAGGTACAACGATGTTGATTTTGATTACTGGCGCCAACACTGCATTTTCAGGATTCCCTTACTTAGTTAATTTTGTTGCTAATGATGGATATCTACCTCGTCAATTAACAAAACGTGGACACCGACTTGCTTTCTCAAATGGAATTATTCTTCTCTCAACTGGCGCAGTAATTCTTGTAATTTTCACCGGGGGTTCGGTAAATCACCTAGTCGCTTTTTACGCCTTAGGGGTTTTCACGGGTTTTGCTCTCGTTGGTTTCGGAATGGGAAAGCGCGCGCTAAAGAACAGAGATAAGGGCTGGGTTTATAAAGTTGGCGTGAATTGGCTCTCTGGCGCTGTTTCTGCGGTAATCATTGTTATTTTTGCAGTCGTCAAATTCACTGAAGGTGCCTGGATTATTTTGGCGATAACACCGATCCTAGTTTTTGCTTTAATTCGGCTAAATAGGCAGTATCGCAATGAACAAGCAGCGCTACGTGTAGGTGCTGGTGAAAATCGAGCAACATCAATCACCCGCCATGACGTAACAATTTTAATCGACGCAGTTGATTTAGCGACGCTTGGAACAGTGCGATATGCACGCTCGCTAAAGCCTCGCAAAATTAGCGCAGTGCACTTTGTTATCGATGATTTGCGAGCTGAAGAAATAAAGGCTGCTTGGGCGGTAAATCCAGCACTTTCCGATGTAGCACTTGAACTTATTGATTGCCCTGATCGTCGGCTACCTAATGCAGCCGTGGACTATGCAATTCGGACAACGCAAGCGCCAGACGTTGAACTTACGCTGTTACTTCCGCGCCGCGCGTATTCGGCAGTTCTTGGAAGATTGCTCCATGACCAAACTGCGGATGAAATTGCAAAGCCAATCTCTCAGCTACAACGCGTCGTAGCAACAATCGTTCCTTTCGATGTAAATCGAGTATTGGTTCGCGAAAATACGCCTGTTACAAGTGAGTCGACTTTGATAGCTCCTGCGCCATCATCGGGAGTACGTAGAGTGAGTGATGAAGTAACCCTAGATATTGAAACCTCACATTATTCAGAAAATATTATCCCTATCGCGGGTGCACAGTGGAGACATCGTGCTCACGTTCGAGGCAAAGTTACTGCTATTCGCACTGCGCCATCTGGATCAAATCCTCGGGTTGAGATTGAAGTCTGGGATGAGACTGGCGGAATTACACTTCAATTTATTGGACGTCGCGAAGTTGTTGGCTTGGATGTTGGTTCAACTCTTTGCGCAGAAGGAATGGTTGGGGAAGATAGCGGAGCATTAACGATTTTGAATCCATCTTATGAAATCGTTATTTAGATTTAGCGTAAACCTTCAAAAAACTTCTTTAAAATCTCTGCGCACTCTTCTTCCATAATTCCCGAGATTACTTCCACCTGATGGGGGGAACGTGGATCTCTTAAAATATCCCATACTGATCCAACCGCTCCAGCCTTCTCATCCCAAGCACCGAAGACAACAGTTTTGATACGCGCCTGAGAAATTGCGCCCGCGCACATAGCGCACGGTTCCAACGTAACGACAAGTGTCATGCCATCTAGTCGCCAACTACCTTTAGCTTTAGCAGCTTTTCGTAGCGCAATAATTTCAGCATGAGCTGAGGGATCGTTATCTTCTTCGCGTTGGTTTCTGCCCTCACCAAATATTTCGCCCATAGTGTCCATAACAACGGCGCCAACTGGAACATCTCCGGACGCAAAAGCTTGTTCAGCAATTAATAGTGCACGGCGCATCGCAATTTCATTAAAGGTACTCATGAACTATGCCAATAACTCCGCGAACTGTTCTCCAAATCCTAAACGCCAAGCAATAGCTTCAATTTGTTCATCTGGGAAAAGATCTTCATCCGCTGCAAGAGTTTCAAGTTCCATGGCACTCATTCCGTGATCTGAGAGTAAATCAACATCGCCACCAGGTTGTGATTCATCTTCGTCCTCTGGCATCGGTAAATCCAACATATCAAGTAGGTCCGCAGCAACGTCATACTCAGAAGCAAAGGTGACGTCACTAATCATCATCTGCATTTGAGA
>CAIVOW010000218.1 GCA_903907665.1 uncultured Actinomycetes bacterium
ATAAATATAGAGATCTCATTCATTGAAATTAGCGGCTATTCTTTATACGTGGAAGAGAACCAACACTCCCAAGATGGATTCCCTCCATTAGTAGAATTTTCGCGCCGCGGTGCGCGACGGTTGTTACAACTTGAATCAATACTTCTACTACTCCTGGCTCTCTATCTATCGACTTCCGCCATCTTTAAAAAAATTAGCGCTCCTGGCGCCCTAGCCGGAGAAATTTCATTCTCACTCTTTGCAGCGATCGGATTATTCATCTGCTCTCGGGCATTTGCGCAACGAAAAGCATATGGACGAGCCCCAGCCCTGCTAGCCAATCTAATTGCCCTTGGGGTTGCCTACTTTATGATTTCGGGCAAGCTCATCTGGGTAGGTACTTTGGTAGCGCTGCTTGCGATGGTGACTGCCCTGTGCGCGCTGCTGGGCTATTCGGAGTAAAGCTTTAATGCTTCCGTGGCTGTGAACGGCCTCATATAACGGTGAACGAAGGTCAATGAAGGTGACTGGCCTTAACGCAGATGGGGGAAATTTGATGGCTATGCGACACTTCTCGCCCGTCTCGCAAGTCTCACATGTCTGGCAATTATCACATTTCTCACATTTCTCACATACTGACTAACTATGACCCCACGCACGAATATGCCTAGGATTAGCCCTGACGCAAAGGAGCTCATGTAAGTGTCGGCCCACGAATCAAGTGCAGGAAGTAATTCTCCCGCGAATCATTTTGGTGGATCATTCGGCCCCAACGAGTGGTTGGTTGATGAGATGTACCAACGTTTTCTTGAAGATCCAACTTCTGTTGATGCGGCTTGGCACGAATTCTTCTCTGATTATGCAACGTCTACTTCCAATGGAATTTCAGCAACGATTCAATCAAAAATAAATTCTTTGCCACCGCTGGGCGGTGCGCCGCGAGGTGGAACTCCCCCGCTTCCAAAGGCTGCGGCTAGCGCTCCGCAAACATCCAATATTGTTTCGCAACCTTCGCAACCTTCGCAACCTTCGCAACCTTCGCAACCTTCGCAACCTTCTCAGGAAGTAGCCGCACAGACGCAACCGATTCAGGTTTCGAATGTTCCAAATTCTGTAACTTCTGCAACTTCTGCAACTTCTGCAACCCCCGTGGCCCCTGCGAGTGAAAAAATGAAGACTCCTACTGAACCAGGACGTCAAACTCCAGCAGATCCTGTTGTTAAACCAATTCCTACTCTTACTACTCCTGGTGCTTCAAGTGCCGAACCGATTCGCGGAGTAGCTGCGCGGGTTGTGCAGAGCATGGAAGCGTCACTCACTGTCCCAACAGCAACTTCAGTTCGCGCAGTACCTGCAAAACTCATGATTGATAATCGAACCGTTATTAATAATCATTTGAAGCGTGCACGCGGTGGAAAAGTGTCATTCACTCATTTGATTGGGTATGCACTTATCAAGGCTATGCGACAGATGCCAGAGATGAATTATTTCTTTACCGAAGTAGAAGGTAAGCCAGCACTGGGCAAGCCAGAACATATCAACCTTGGAATTGCTATTGACTTCACAAAACCAAACGGTGAACGTCAACTTCTAGTTCCTTCGATCAAGGGTTGCGAAGATTTAGATTTCGGGCAATTTTGGGCCTCCTACGAAGATACTGTCCGCAAGGCGCGTAATGGACAGCTAACCGTTGATGATTTCGCAGGGACCACTGTTTCACTTACAAACCCCGGCACAATTGGAACTGTTCACTCTGTTCCGCGATTGGTCCAAGGTCAAGGCTTGATTCTTGGCGTCGGTGCTATGGATTATCCAGCCGAATTTCAAGGCGCATCCGAAGAAACCCTCGCACAACTTGCCATTAGCAAAGTTGTCACACTTACGAGCACCTACGACCACAGAATTATTCAAGGCGCGACATCCGGAGATTTCCTCCGCCGTATTCATAATATTTTATTGGGTGAAGATAATTTCTACGATGAGATTTTTGCAGCCCTAAGAATTCCTTATGTACCAATACGTTGGACTCAGGATTTTCAATTCACCAAAGGTGATCAGATTTCCAAAGAGACACGCGTTCAAGAATTGATTCGCGCCTATCGAACTAACGGCCACTTAATGGCAGATATTGATCCACTCGCATACGAACAACGAAGTCACCCTGACCTTGACGTCCTCACACATGGCCTCTCACTTTGGGATCTTGACCGCGAATTCCCAACTGGTGGCTTTGGTGGAAAGCCGTTCTTGCCTCTCCGCAAAATTCTAGGACTCCTGCGTGATTCCTACTGCCGAACAATTGGCATTGAATATATGTATATGGAGAATCCGGAAGAACGCACATGGATTCAAAGCCATGTTGAATTGGGTGCAACAAAGACTCCTAGAGAAGAACAGCTGCGCATTCTTTACAAGCTCAACAGCGCAGAAGCATTCGAAACCTTCCTGCACACCAAGTTTGTCGGTCAGAAACGCTTCTCCCTCGAAGGTGGCGAATCGGTTATCCCACTTCTCGATGCAATTATCGCTGGCGCTGCAGATGAAAAATTAGAAGAAGTTTGCATTGGAATGTCTCACCGTGGTCGCCTTAATGTCCTTGCGAATATTGGTGGAAAAAATATTGGGCAAATTTTCCAAGAATTCGAAGGTCACTATCACGATAACCAAGTGCATGGCTCTGGCGATGTGAAATACCACCTTGGAACCAAGGGATTATTTACTTCACCAACAGGCTCACAAATCGGAGTCTATTTAGCCGCAAATCCTTCTCACCTAGAAGCGGTTAATCCTGTTCTAGAAGGAATTGTTCGGGCAAAGCAAGATCGCCTCAATGTAAAAGAGGTTTACTCGGTATTGCCGATTCTTGTCCATGGAGATGCCGCATTCGCTGGTCAAGGAATCGTCTCTGAAACGCTATCGCTCTCACTGCTTAAGGGATATCGCGTTGGCGGAACAATCCACGTTGTCATAAACAACCAGGTTGGATTCACTACCTCCCCTGACGCATCGCGCTCTTCTCGTTACTCAACAGATATTGCAAAAATGATTCAAGCCCCAGTTTTCCACGTTAATGGGGATGACCCAGAATCAGTGGTACGTGTAGCTCACTTGGCCTACCAATATCGTCAAACATTTAATAAAGATGTAGTTATCGACATGGTTTGCTACCGCCGGCGAGGTCACAACGAAGGCGATGAACCAAGTTTCACACAACCGCAAATGTATAAACTCATTGAACAGAAGCGAAGCACGCGTAAGCTTTATACCGAAGCCCTTATCGGCCGCGGTGACATTACCGTGGAGGAAGCCGAAGATGTTCTGCGCGATTACCAGTCACAACTAGATGGCTCATTTAATGCCGTCCATAACGTTGAACCTGATACAGATCCGAATTTCAAAGAACCGATGCCGCAAGAAGCAAATGAAATAAACACGGCTGTTTCAGCAGACATTCTTCACCGCATTGCCGCTACCCAAATTTCTGCTCCTGCGGGTTTTGTTATGCATCCAAAATTAGCTCCACAGCTTGCCAAGCGCAACGATATGTTGACTGAGGGAACTGTTGATTGGGCTACTGGAGAAATGCTAGCTCTTGGATCTCTTCTTCTTGAAGGACATCCAATTCGCATGGCGGGTCAAGATATTCGCCGTGGAACTTTTTCAAATCGTCACGCAGTGATTATCGATCAGAATGATGGATCTGAATGGACTCCGCTTCGAGATTTGATAAGTAGTGAAAACCAATTCTTTATCTTCGACTCACTCCTTTCAGAGTATGCAGCTTTGGGCTTTGAATATGGCTATTCAGTTGAGCGTCCAGAAGCTCTCACGGTTTGGGAAGCGCAATTTGGTGACTTTGTTAACGGTGCCCAAACAATTATTGATGAATTTATCTCATCCTCATTACAGAAATGGGGTGAGCGTTCAGGTGTAGTAATGCTTCTTCCGCACGGGTATGAAGGTCAAGGACCTGATCATTCCTCAGCCCGAATAGAACGTTTCTTGTCTTTGGCTGCCGAGCAAAATATGACAATTGCTCAACCATCATCTCCGGCTCAGTATTTTCACCTACTGCGTTGGCATATGAAAAATAGCGCACGTCGTCCGATGATTATTTTTGAGCCGAAATCAATGCTTCGCCTCAAGGCTGCAGCATCAGGATTAAATGACTTCACAACCGGCTATTTCCGCCCGGTGATGTCTGATCCAACGGTTACAAATGCAACTCGGGTAATTTTCTGTTCTGGAAAAATTTATTATGACCTAATTGCGCAGCGTGAGAAACTGGGAGAAAGTTCAACAGCAATTATTCGAGTTGAATTACTTTACCCACTCCCTGTTACACAAATTGTTGAAGAAGCAAATAAACATCCGAATGCAAATTTGCTGTGGGTCCAAGATGAACCAGCTAACCAAGGCGCATACCCATACATCGCACTTCGTACCCAGGCAGCGCTCGGAGAGCGCACGTTACGACGTGTTTCAAGGCGTGCAACTGCAAGTCCTGCAACTGGAAGCCATCATCTCCATGAGGAAGAGCAGCATGCTTTAATTATGGAAGCGTTCACAAGATAATTTTAGGCTGAGCCAGTTTTAGGTTGAGCTAGTTTTTACTTTCTAATGGCCACAGCGACAATTTCATGTGGTTGGAGATAACCCCATTTACGAGAATC
>CAIVOW010000219.1 GCA_903907665.1 uncultured Actinomycetes bacterium
ATCGATTCTGTACTCACGAATTTTGAGCCAACGATTAGCGCGGGAAACGGTAAGGCTTACGCATTTGGTGGGAGCGCAACGGTTATTTCTGAATTAGTCGAAGTTGATTTAGAGACGCTACAAACCACAACTGTTTTTTCGAGCAAATCTCCTATTGAAGCAAAGTATTTTCCAACCCCATATGAAATCACAGCCACTCGTGAAGATGGCCGCAAGGTCTATGCGATATTGCACCCTGCTCATCATCCTGATTTTGAGCCTTCAGAAAAAACACCTCTCATGGTGGTAGTGCATGACCGGCTGCAGAAATTGGCTCCGAATAGTGTTCGCTTAGATCAACTGGTGAACCTTGGGAGATTAAGTTTTCGATCTGTTTGGAAACTATTTTTTTGATATCAGATTCATACCCCTTTGCAGATCGAACTGAAAAACGACTCGTAACTGCTCGCCTAATCTTTAGGTGTTGTTCGCCATCTAAAAACAGCAAATTTCCTGGATCTAGATCACTCGCAGTTGCAAGCTCGCCATCGATTATGGTGGTGCCAGGTGCAGACTCTTCTCTACTGATTTGATGGAGAGGCATCCTGAGTGGTTTTTGGCTGAAACGTTTATCTTCCAGGATTAGCTTCGCTAATTCATATCGAGTAACAACTAGACCCTGATGGCCATCTTCATATTCCAACGGCGTTGCAGCACCTTCTTTACGCCATTGTTCAAATGTCGCAGAAGGGCTTAGAGGAGTTCCATCAATCGGTACTTTACGAATCTCATGGATAGGACATTTTTTAGCGTCACTATCCGAAATAGGTTCGCTCATTTTTAAATCTTATAGCCATCACTTTAACTTTGCTAGGTTTTTACTAAATAATGGTGGCTCTACCTGCGGATTTGAGCCATTGGAAAAAGTAATTAAGAATTGACCTTTGCGGGTCTCGCTGCCTCATGCAAGGTATACCCGAGTAGTGCTGCAACCACCGCTGGCATAATCCACCAACCAGATATACCTGAGGCGTGGGTTGCTAAGAAGCCAAGTACTACGCCTGCTGCTACGCGCCAATCGTCTCCGATAATGAAGTCGTACCAAAAGAATAGGAAGCCGCCTACCCAGCGAATAGGTAGCGAGCTTTCTTTACTTGGTTCTGAGAAAGTTGGAAGGTTGAGTTTGCGAACTGGAAAGTTCTTAGCCTTTCTCACTTTCAAGAGTTCAATTAACCCAAATGAAACTAGCAAGACGAATGGAATGATTGCAAGGAGCGAGAGGTCTTTGTGCGGCCATTCGGCTCCAGCGCCTTCGGCTCCCCAGAAGATTCCAAAAGATGTCAACAAGGTTCCAACAACAAACTTCATTGTATTTTCTGGAACTCTAGAGAGTGGCTTATGAATTGCAAATCCTGCAATCGTAACGAGCACCACCGCAATTGCAGCCGCCCATATTGCTAACGAGAACGCTTGAGGATTTGAACCTTTTTGAATAATTCCAAATGTCACCACAATAAATACAACTTCAAGTCCTTCAAGGAGAACGCCTTTAAATGAGAGCGTGAATGCGTACCAATCTGAGACAGATAGTCGGGAAACCTTTGCTACTTTCTTAGCCGCTTCCACCTCTTCAAGATAAATTTTATCTTCATCATGCAAAGCCTTAAAGCCACTTGCTCGAAGAATTGCTTTACGTAACCACTGCATTCCAAAGACAAGAAGTAATCCACCTACCGCTAACCGCAATGTATTCTTTGGAAGGTTCTCAATACTTGGGCCCAGAATTACAATTAAGCCGGCAAGCACAATCAGGCCAGAGATAACTCCCTGAAATGTCGATCTCCAATCGCGCGAAGTACCTGCCGCAAGAATAATTGTCACAGCCTCGACTGCTTCAACTGCACATGCAAGAAATACAGAAATAAATAGCGCAATATCATTACCGCTGAGTGAATGAATCATGGATCTCTCTCTTTACTTAGTCTCGACTGGAAATGCGATACATCGATCTGGGTCAATTGACACAGAAATTCTGCCACCACGTGGGTGAGATACGGTGTCAAAAACTCCACTTAGGGAACCATATTTTGTATCGATTGCATGTTCGTAGCCGCGGCCTCTATATGCAACATCTTTAATGGTCGCTGCGAGTTGATTATTCGAGTCTTTCTTAAAACTTGTGGCAGCCGGTCGGATTAAAATATCAACGCTCTGTCCAACTTGCACTCCAACTGTGTGGCGAACTTTTAACTCATCCTCGCCTAGAGAAACTATACAGCTGGTCTTAGAGACTCGCTTCACTTTTCCAGTGAATGTTCCTGCAATCCCAGTGAAGTTAGCGACAAAGCGATTAAGGGGGCGTTCATATATTTCTTCTGGCAGATCTACTTGTTCAAGTTTGCCGTGATTGATAACGCCAATTTTATCTGCGAGTGCAAATGCTTCTGATTGATCATGTGTAATGTAAAGCGCTGTCGCGCCAATTTCGCGTGTAAGCGTAGAAATTTCAATCCGTAGTCGCTCTCGTAAATCTGCGTCAAGGTTTGAGAGAGGTTCGTCAAAGAGCAATAGAGCAGGGTCTGCAACGATCGCACGAGCAAGTGCCACGCGCTGCTGTTCTCCACCAGAAAGCTCGTGAGGATAATTCTTTCCCTTCGTAGCCAAGCCAACTCTTTCTAGCGCTGTATCAACCTTCTGCTTTGAAATATCTTTAGCCAATTTTCTCCGCTGCAGTGCATATTCAACATTTTCAAAGGCGCTTAAATGAGGCCATAAGGCGTAATCTTGAAAGACCATGCCAAGATTTCGTTTTTCAGGGGCAACGTTTATCGGGCCTTTGTTAACTTGAAGTGTGTCTAAGAAAATGGACCCGGTATCAATCTTTTCGATTCCCGCGAGGGACCTAATGAGCGTTGACTTACCTGAACCTGAAGGCCCAAGTAGAACCATGAACTGTCCCGGTTCAATCCTCAGGGAAAGGCCATCGAGAGCTGCGAGTGAGCCGTAATTCTTTCGAGCACCTTCAATCTTTACTTGGTGACCATTACTCATGAGCGTGCTCTCCCTAACTGTTTCCATCCGACTGGTGCCAGTTTTTCATACAATCCAAATGCAACTGCTACCACGATAAGTGCCGAGATGATTGCAAAGACTTCCATCGCGGTTCCCCCTCCAAAATCATAATTTCCCAAAGCGTGGTCGATACCAACAGCTAGTGGTGCATGTCCTGGAGGGAAGAGAATTTGGCTAACAGGTAGTTCTAGCAGCGTTCCGCAATATGTAAGGCACCATGCAGCGAGTAGCGGTCGTGAAATCAATGGAAGCACAACCGTCAACCATGTCTTAATTCCATTTGAGCCATGAACCCGACAAGCTTCAGAAAGAGATTCTTGGAATTGGTTCATATTTCCGACAAGGGATCGCGTCGTTGATGGAAGCGCAGTTGCGATGTATGCGAGTACCAAGAGAGCAACCGTTCCATATAAATGGAAGCCGTACCTTTGTGCGAGTGGCAAGTTGTAAGCAAAGATATAACCAATTGCAAAGACGATGCCAGGTAGTCCGACAGCTGCAAGTAGAAAGAAGTCAAGGAACTTCTTTCCAGCCCCATTCTTGGTTGAAACCAACATACGCGATGAAATTGCTGCCAATACGACCGCCACTGATGCAGTTATCAAAGCCGCTTCCGCTGAGAATAGAAGTGGGCTACGAAGTAATGGACTCTTGATAACGCGAATGTAATTGTCAAAGTTAATTTGGTAGTTAGAGATGACGGTTCCAAGACCTTGAATCATGGATGCTGAAATAGCGCCAAATACCGGCACTCCGAGGGTAAGGATAAGAAGTATATAAATTGCCGAGTTTGAGGTAACCGAACCTAGGGGAGATAATTTCTGTCGAGTAATAGGCCGTGTTCGACCGCTCAAAACTCGGAAGGAGCGTCCCCGCAGTGCGCGAGATTGGGCAAGTAGTGCAACCACAATAAGCATCAGAAGAATAATTGAGATTGCCGCGCACAATGGAAAGGAAACTGGAAGTGACATTACTGACTTATAGAGAGTAAATGTTGCTACCGAATATCGACCAGGAGAAGAAAGTTGTGATGCAACACCAAAGTCACTGATGCTTTCGGCAAAAACAATTGCGATTCCTGACCAAAGAGCTGGAAGGAGTAGCGTGCTCATCATCTTAAATGCAGCGATTCGAGAACCGCCGTGCACGCGAACTGCTTGTTCGAATTCTTCGCCAAGGCCACGCATTGCATTGGAGATCACAAGATAAGCGAAGGGAATTCCTTTGAAGGTAAGAATCATCGCTATACCAACGGGTCCATAAAGTAAATCACGTACAAATGGCAAATCAATTCCCGCAATATTGAGTACACCAGCTCGTTCGAATATGCGTTCCCAGCCCAAAGCAATCAAATACGACGGGGCCAAAAGTAGTGCAAAGATTGCAAGGTTCCAAACTTTGCGCGCTGCCGAATTTGTGCGAAGCACAATCCACGCAACTCCTAGCGCGATCACTGTTGCAAGAATTGATGAAACCACACCCATTACAAATGAATGCCAAATCGATCGCATAAAATACGGATCCGCTGCGGCTTTAAAACTATTGAAGGTAAACCATTCTGGGCCCTGATCAAGAAGCTTGGGACTAAAAGCTACTGCGAGAAAGAGGATGATCGGTAGAACTAAAATACTGACGATAACTAACCAGAAGATGGTCATCGGCGAAATCTTTGTTCGAACAAAAAGTAGAGCCCTCGAAGAGAATGAATATCTCGAAGGCTCTACTTTTGGCATTAAGTGTCTCTCGAAATTTCGCGGTTAAGCGATATTCTTTGTGAACCAGTCCTGTACTTCACCCTGAATAGTTGCGTACTTGTATGGGTCCACAACCTGAATCAGACCTGATGCAAATGAGGGCATTGTTGTGGTTGCCGCGGCTGGAAAAGTGCTGTTCAGTGTTGGCCAGAAGAGTGAATCTCC
>CAIVOW010000220.1 GCA_903907665.1 uncultured Actinomycetes bacterium
ATGATGAGAAAAGCTCCCATGATTAAAACCTTGGCGAAATAAGAGAACATAGCCAGAGCCATCGTCGCGATTGGATCAAGATTTTTAGCTACTTTGTTGATGATGAGGTGGATCGAGAAAAAAATGATCACAGTTGCGCTCGCCATCAATGCGCCCCAGAAGCCAGACCTATGCCGGATTAAATCCGCGCCGGCAAGGCAAATGATTGCGACAATCCCAGATGGGATGAGAGCGCCTCTCCACATAGCATTTTCAGAATTATTGGAGATTTGGTTAGACATTTGCAAGCACCTGGTTCTTCCTTAAAGTATCGCTCATCATGGCAAGTGAAATTGAAAGCATGAATATCGCGACAACGCCCGCGATCCATAACGGAGCAAAGGCAGCAATTACTGTTGGGATTGCAAACATTGAAGTCCACGTATAAAGAATAAAAGTAGTTCTTCGGTGTGAGTTGCCCATCGAAAGTAATCGATGATGCAAATGTTCGCGATCTGCTTCAAATGGAGATCGTCCGGCACGCAATCTGCGAACAATTGCCATTCCTAAATCAATCAACGGAATAGCCAAGATTGTAAATGGAAGAACCAGTGGAAGGTAAGTACTTCGAGAGCTTGATTCTGAAATTGCATTTAAGTCAATCTGTCCTGTCAATGTAATCGCACTTGAGGCAAGTAGCAGTCCAAGTAACATAGCCCCCGAGTCCCCCATAAAGATTTTCGCTGGATGGAAATTGTGCGGCAGGAAGCCGATACAAATTCCAACTAAAACGGCAGTGATGAGTGATGGAGCGCCAGCGCGGTTAAAGCCATTAACGACAGCCAGTATGTAAGAGAAAATAAAGAATGCCGTCCCACAAATTGCGACAATTCCAGTTGCTAAGCCATCCAAGCCATCGACAAAGTTAACGGCATTAATGACCAGCATGACAAAGACGACTGTAAGCACTTGGCCAATTGCTGGAGGTAGCGTGAAAATTCCATTTATGGGTAGCCAGAGAATTTGTACCCCGTGAAGTAGAAGTATTCCACCTGCGAGTGCTTGGCCAGCCGATTTAGTTATCGCATCTAGGTCAAAGCGATCGTCTAGTGCGCCAAGCAACATAATGAATGTTCCGGCCAAGAAAATTCCTTGTGCTTCGCGGCCAAAAGATTGACTAACCAACGGTAAGTGACTTACAACCAACATCGTCACCGACATCGAGGCCCACATAGCGATACCACCCCATCGAGGGGTTGGGGATTTATGAATATCTCGTTCACGAATACTTACTAATGCACCAGATTGAATCGCAAAACGAGCGACCAAGGGAGTGATCAGAAAGCAAAGCGTTGCCGCAAAGCTAGCTGTTAAAAGATATTCGCGCATGAGTCTTTTAAATTATGAGTGGGGATAGACAGGAAATTGCGAGGTAAGAGCATGTACTTCAGACGCAATTGCTGCCGCTTTGGACTCATCTGCTCCATCTTTTATTGCACGTGCAATCAAAGAAGCAATCTGCTTCATTTGGGTAACGCCCATTCCTTGGGTAGTCGTAGCGGCGGTACCAACCCGAATTCCACTTGTTACGGCTGCCGTCTCTGGATCAAATGGAATTGAGTTTTTATTCAACGTAATTCCCGAAAGCCCACAACGTTCATCTGCAATCTTTCCATTTACGCCAGTCCCACGAATATCCATGAGCGCTAAATGCGTTTGTGTTCCGCCTGAAACGGCGCGCATTCCTTCAACTTCAAGTGCTGCTGCAAGTGCTTGTGCATTTTCAATAACTTTCTTGGCATACGTTTGATATGACGGCTGGGCAGCCTCTTTCAGAGCAATCGCTTTACCTGCTACGGCGCTCATAATTGGACCACCTTGCATACCTGGAAAAA
>CAIVOW010000221.1 GCA_903907665.1 uncultured Actinomycetes bacterium
GGTATACACCGGGATCTGTCGGTAACCCACTAGGACGATAGCTCTGCGGATCAGTCATCGGAGTTCATTCATATCACTTCAAGAATGGTGCAAGGAACTGTCCGGTATAACTTGCCTTAACCTTCGCAACTTGTTCTGGAGTCCCTTCGGCAATCACAAGTCCACCGCCACTACCTCCTTCTGGGCCCATATCGATCACCCAGTCGGCGCACTTGATAACATCTAAATTGTGCTCGATTACGATCACTGTGTTCCCTGAATCCACTAAACGATTGAGCACAATCAACAGCTTGCGGACATCTTCGAAGTGAAGGCCAGTAGTTGGCTCATCTAAAACATAAATGGTGCGACCAGTGGATCGACGTTGTAGCTCGGTTGCAAGTTTCACACGTTGAGCTTCTCCGCCCGATAAGGTTGGAGCGGATTGACCAAGGCGGACATATCCCAAGCCCACGTCATTAAGAGTTTTTAAGAAGCGAGCGATAGCTGGAACTGACTCAAAAAACCCATGCGCTTCTTCGATGGGCATATCGAGGACCTGAGCAATTGTTTTGCCTTTGTAATGCACTTCCAAGGTTTCCCGGTTATATCTCGCACCGTGACAGACTTCGCATGGAACATAGACATCGGGCAAGAAGTTCATCTCAATCGTGATGGTTCCGTCCCCGGAGCAGTTCTCGCACCGTCCACCCTTTACATTGAACGAGAATCGTCCTTGCTGATATCCACGAATCTTTGCTTCTGCAGTTTCTGCAAAGAGTGCGCGAATCTTGTCGAAGACTCCTGTGTATGTAGCTGGGTTTGATCTAGGCGTACGCCCAATAGGCGATTGGTCAACATGCACAACCTTGTCAAGATTTTCCAAACCCGATACCGAACGATGTCGGCCTGGAACAATTCGTGCTCCGTTAAGTTTATTCGCGAGCACTGAATACAAAATATCATTGACCAAAGTGGACTTTCCAGAACCACTAACGCCAGTTACGGCTACAAAATTACCTAAGGGGAAAGTGACAGAAATATTCTGGAGATTATTCTCCTTCGCTTCCTTAACTACGACTTCCCTACCCTTGGCCTGGGGGCGGCGATTTTCTGGTATTTCAATTTTCATTCGACCGGCAAGATATGCCCCAGTAATGGATTCTTTTGCAGTGATTAATTCTTCATAACTGCCAGAGGAGACAACTTTTCCACCATGCTCACCGGCTCCAGGCCCGATATCTACAATCCAGTCAGCCGTACGGATCGTGTCTTCATCGTGTTCAACAACGATCAGCGTATTTCCAAGATCGCGTAACCGAGTAAGGGTTTCAATAAGTCGGCGATTATCGCGTTGATGCAGGCCGATGCTTGGCTCATCTAGAACATAAAGCACTCCAACAAGCCCTGATCCGATCTGCGTAGCGAGGCGAATACGTTGTGCCTCTCCGCCAGAGAGCGTTACAGCCCCACGTTCCAAAGAGAGATAATCAAGTCCAACATCGAGTAGGAATCCCAATCTGGCGTGCACTTCCTTCAGTACGCGCTCGGCAATTTTTTTCTCTCTGGCGTTAAGTGAAATCTTTTTTAAGAACTCTGCGCATTGCCTGATTGAAAGTTCACAGACCTGTGCAATATTTTTACCGCCCAATGTAACTGCAAGTACTTCAGGCTTAAGACGTGCACCGTTGCATGCTGGGCACGGGGTTTGGCGCATATACGCTTCATATTTATCGCGGCTGTAATCGCTATCAGTTTCAGTGTGACGGCGGTGAATAAATGGAATTACTCCTTCAAAACCCGTCGTGTAATTCTTGGTTCCATAGCGACCTTTGTACTTCATTTTGATTTCATACTCATAGCCGTTCAAAATGGCTTCCCGCGCTTTAGCCGGAATCTTCTTCCATGGAACATCTAATGAGAAAGCTATATCTTTTGATAGCGCTTCCAACAGGCGTTCAAAATAATCCGAGGACTGCCCGCCCGACCACGGGGCAATCGCGCCTTCATAAATCGAAATTGAATCATCAGGAATTATTAACTCTTCATCAACTTCGAGTTTTGTTCCAATACCCGTGCACTCAGGGCAGGCTCCGAAGGGTGAGTTGAAAGAGAATGAGCGAGGTTCCATCTCTTCGAAGGATAGGTCGCAATCATGACAAGCCATATGCTCGCTAAAAGTTCGTTCTTTGTCGGCTGCTTTTGCATCCAAATCAACGAAATCGAGGATAACTAAGCCATTGGCTAGCTTTAGCGCTGTCTCGATCGAGTCAGTAAGTCGAGTTTTGGCATCTGCCTTTACTGCTAGTCGATCTACGACAACCTCAATGGAGTGCTTCTCTTGCTTTTTGAGTTTTGGGATTTCTGCTAACGGATAGACAACACCATCTACTCGGGCGCGCGAGAAACCTTGAGTAGTAAATTCACGAAAGAGATCTAGAAATTCGCCTTTACGCGCCCTGACAACGGGAGCCAAGATTTGAAATCTGGCACCTTCTTCCAGCGCCAGAATTTGATCAACGATGTTTTGCGGGGTTTGTTTTGCAATTGCCTTTCCGCAACTTGGGCAATGTGGTCGTCCCGCGCGTGCGTAGAGCAATCTGAGGTAGTCGTAGACCTCGGTAATCGTTCCGACAGTAGAGCGCGGATTTCTATTTGTGGATTTCTGATCGATTGAAACAGCTGGTGAAAGTCCCTCTATGAAATCAACATCGGGCTTATCCATCTGACCAAGAAATTGTCTAGCGTAAGCAGAAAGAGACTCAACATATCTACGTTGGCCTTCGGCAAAAATCGTATCAAAGGCCAGTGATGACTTTCCTGATCCTGACAGTCCCGTAAAAACTATCAGAGCATTGCGTGGTAGATCGATTGAAACATTTTTGAGGTTATGCTCGCGAGCACCCCGAACAACTAAGCGATCTGAGTTCATACCCCTGCCTCTTCCATACTTCGGAGCTCGCGTTTCAAAATCCGAATCTCATCGCGTAACTTAGCAGCAACCTCGAATTGCAGGTCCCCGGCTGCATTCTTCATCTGGTCGGTGAGGGCCTCGATAAGTGAAATAAGATCTTTTCGCGGCAAGGATGTAGAACTCTTTGTAAATAGACCAGGGGCAACAGATTCTCGCTTATGCTGTGGAAGATTTTCTGCCGTATCTTCAATCTCTTTCGTAATGAGGTCTGTAATATCGGCAATTTTCTTGCGCAGCGGTGTTGGGTCTATTCCATTCGCAACATTGTAGGCAACTTGCTTTTCTCGCCTACGGTTTGTCTCATCGATAGCCGTCGTCATAGCCGCAGTCATCTGATCGGCATACATATGCACCTCACCCGAAACGTTACGGGCTGCTCGGCCAATAGTCTGGATAAGTGACGTTGCAGAGCGCAAGAATCCCTGCTTATCTGCATCCAAAATTGCAACGAGTGAAACTTCTGGTAAATCTAGGCCTTCACGAAGTAAGTTAATTCCAATCAATACATCAAATTCGCCCATGCGAAGTTCTCTAAGAAGCTCGACTCGGCGAAGGGTGTCGACCTCAGAGTGCAGGTATTGAACTTTTATACCAAGACCAACTAGATACTCAGTCAAATCCTCCGACATTTTCTTGGTGAGAGTCGTAACCAAGACGCGCTCATTTTTAGCGGCGCGAACTCTAATTTGCTCAACTAAATCATCAATCTGACCCTTGATTGGCTTTACGACAATTTGTGGATCAACGAGACCAGTCGGACGGATGACTTGTTCTACAACATCTCCATCCACCTTAGCCATCTCATATTTCCCGGGCGTAGCTGAGAGATAAACCGTCTGCCCTTTACGAGCCTCAAATTCATCAAATCGCAGCGGACGATTATCCATCGCACTTGGCAACCGGAATCCGTGTTCCACTAGCGTTCTCTTACGAGCAGCATCACCTTCATGCATCGCGCCAATCTGCGGCACAGTTACATGCGATTCATCAATGACGACAAGAAAATCCTCAGGAAAGTAATCGAGTAGGCAGTTTGGTGGAGATCCAGGGTCGCGATCATCTATGTGGCGCGAATAGTTTTCAATTCCGGAACAGAATCCGAGCTGTTGAATCATCTCAAGATCAAAGGTTGTGCGCATACGTAGACGCTGGGCTTCTAGAAGTTTGCCTTGTTTCTCAAATAAAGAAACTCGCTCCTCCATCTCTGCCTCGATCCCTCCCATAGCTCTTTTCATGGTTTCAGGGCCTGCGGCATAGTGGCTAGCTGGGAAAATATACATTTCAGTTTCGTCACGAATTATCTCTCCAGTGAGAGGATGAAGCGTTGTGATACGTTCGATTTCATCACCAAACATTTCAATTCGAACAGCCAACTCTTCGTACATAGGAATAATTTCTACCGTATCCCCGCGAACTCGAAAAGTACCGCGTTCAAAGGCCATGTCGTTACGTTTATATTGGATATCAACGAACTTGCGCAATAAGGATTGCCGTTCAATATTTTCACCCACTCTAAGCCGGATCATTCGATCTACATACTCTTGCGGGGTTCCCAGTCCATAGATACAAGAAACAGTTGCAACAACTATTACATCTCGGCGGGTAAGAAGTGAATTCGTAGCTGAGTGTCGAAGTCGCTCCACCTCATCATTGACCGACGAATCCTTCTCAATGAAAGTGTCAGATTGCGGAACATATGCTTCTGGCTGGTAATAGTCGTAATAGGAAACAAAATATTCAACAGCATTATTTGGCATCAACTCACGAAATTCATTTGCAAGCTGGGCCGCCAAGGTTTTATTGGGAGCCATGACC
>CAIVOW010000222.1 GCA_903907665.1 uncultured Actinomycetes bacterium
GATGTCACCGCGATAGAGAATGATGCGCGCAATCAGGCAAGGCTATTAGTTCAGGAGCGCAGATGAGTTTTCTAGGTGTCGCAGGGGTAATTGCTTTCGTTGTAGCTTTGCTTTTCTCAGTTATGGTTCATGAGGCTGGTCACTTTCTTACCGCACGCCGCTTTGATATGAAAGTTACCGAATTTTTCTTAGGTTTTGGCAAGCGCATCTGGTCATTTACTCGCGGTGAAACTGAATTTGGCATTAAGGCAATTCCGGCCGGTGGCTACTGTCGAATCGTTGGCATGTCAGTTAATGAAGAGATGGAAGAAAGTGATCGCGGTCGGGCATTCTATTTAGCATCTGCACCAAAGCGGTTAATCGTTTTAGGTGCTGGCTCCTTCCTGCACTTTGTACTTGGCTTTTTGATCTTAGTTTTACTTCTTGCTGGTATCGGAACAACAACAATTTCAAATAAAATTGGTGAAGTAGCGCCCTGTATCATTTCTAATTCGACGGGCGCAGCTGATGCAAAATGCGCTCCGGATGCGCCACCATCACCAGCGAAGATTTCAGGTTTAATGGTGGGGGATCGAATCACTGCAATCAATGGCACATCAATTGAAGAGTGGTCGGCTGCCGTATCAAAGATTCGTAATTCCCCGAATAAAGAAATAACGTTAACAATTAAGCGGGGAGCTTCAAGCTTAACAATTCCAATTACACCTGGTACACGAGCCCTAGATGGGAAAACGATTGGCGTCATCGGAATTTCTAACACTTTAGAAAATCGGAAACTTCCAATCCTCAAAGCTGTGACAAACTCTGGATCGCTAACTTGGGACTTGTTGAAAAGTAGTGCGACCTCTTTAGCCTCACTTCCTACCAAGATTCCAGCGTTATTTCGCCAAACTTTATTTCATGAAAAGCGGGATGCAACCGGCCTTGTTGGTGTTGTTGGAGTTGCGCGAGTTAGTGCCCAGACCGCTAGCGATCCCAAGCTAGCCAATCGAGAGAAGATTGCCACCTTCCTTCTAATCATTTCGAGCTTGAATATATTTGTTGGATTATTCAATTTACTTCCACTCCTTCCCCTCGATGGTGGGCATATGGCGGTTGCAGTTATCGATGGATTGCGAAGAGCGCGAGCCAAGCGAAAAGGTAGGCCTGCACCTTCTGAAATCGATGTTGAGCGCTTACTCCCGTTAACAATGGTGGTTTTCACAATACTTGCCGCACTTTCACTACTTTTGCTCGCAGCCGACATATTCAATCCGATAAATCTCTATCAATAATCTAGGATGTAACCATGGTCGATCTAGGAATGCCCAACACGCCACCACCAACACTTGCACCGCGCCGCAAAAGCAAGAAGTTGAAGGTCGGTAGCGTTTATGTGGGTGGCGATGCACCAGTAAGCGTTCAATCTATGTGTACGACTCTTACTTCAGATGTAAATGCAACTTTGCAGCAAATTGCCGAGTTAACAGCATCTGGCTGCCAAATCGTTCGTGTTGCAGTTCCAAGTCAAGATGATGCAGATGCACTTGCTCAAATTGCTAAGAAATCACAAATCCCAGTAATTGCAGATATCCACTTTCAGCCAAAATATATCTTTGCGGCAATTGATGCCGGTTGTGCGGCCGTCCGGGTTAATCCTGGAAACATCAAGCAATTTGATGACAAGGTTAAGGAAGTTGCTAAAGCTGCCGGCGATGCGGGTATTCCAATTCGAATTGGCGTAAACGCCGGTTCACTCGATCCAAGACTTTTGGCAAAGTATGGGAAGGCAACACCAGAAGCGCTAGTTGAATCAGCACTTTGGGAAGCTTCACTATTTGAGGAGCATGGTTTTTCAGATATTAAAATTTCGGTTAAGCATCATGATCCAGTCACAATGGTTTCGGC
>CAIVOW010000223.1 GCA_903907665.1 uncultured Actinomycetes bacterium
CGCGCAAATTCATGCATATTTGTTCTAATTTTTCGTGATAAATAGGCTCGACATTGTTTCTTTGTATAACTTTTGCGTTTCGAAGATGTCAACGCCACACTTCCAGCTAAAGCAATTCTTGCGGGAATTGCAGTTATCTGTGCTCTTCTTTTCTTTGCAAATATTGTTCGTCGCTCATGGGTTCTTCCAGCAGCGGGTACTGCGCTGCTTGCAATTTCATCACTCCTTATCGCTGGAATTTATCCTGCCTTCATTCAGCAGTTCACAGTTAAGCCAAGTGAATCCTCGAAGGAAGCTCCATATATTCAACGAAATATCGATGCAACCCGAGCTGCTTATGGATTAAGCGGTGTGACGGTTGAAGATTATCAAGCGGTTAGTTCTACCGCTGCTGGACAGCTTGCTAATGACGCTTCGACAATCTCAAATATCAGACTTATTGACCCGAATGTTGTTTCAGCAACTTTCCGGCAGCTTCAGCAGATCAAGCCGTACTACACATTTCCTGACTCTTTGGATGTTGATCGCTATACCGTTAACGGCAAGAGCCGAGACACAATTGTGGCCGTTCGCGAATTAAATATTGCGGGTAACCCGGTTCGAAATTGGATTAATGATCACTTGGTTTACACCCATGGATTCGGATTTGTCGGTGCGTATGCAAATACTGTTGATGCTGATGGAAAGCCAAACTTCTCGGTCGGCAATATTCCTCCTACGAATGGGCTTGGCAAGTTTCAGCCTCGCATTTATTTCGGTGAGAATGTGCCAGATTATTCAATCATTGGCGGCGCAAAAACCTCCGCTCCTGCAGAGCTAGATTATCCAGACGATACTTCTTCAAACGGTCAGAAGAATTACACGTATACAGGTACAGGCGGAGTACCAATGGGCTCCATGATTAATCGGATCTTGTTTGCTGTTAAATATAAAGAGCAGCGAATATTGCTATCAAACCTAGTAAACGCCGATTCTAAGATTCTTTACAATCGCGACCCAAGTACTCGAGTGCAGAAAGTTGCACCTTGGTTAACTCTCGATGGCAACCCTTATCCAGCAATCGTCAATGGAAAAATTCTGTGGATCGTGGATGGATACACGACAAGCGCGGGCTATCCATATTCGAAATTCACAAATTTGGCTACGGCGACAAGTAACTCAGTAACCGCAGCAACCTCGTCGGTAGCTCCACTTGCAGATAAGAATGTGAACTACATTCGCAACTCAGTGAAAGCAACTGTCGATGCCTTCGATGGAACTGTGACGTTGTATCAGTGGGATACTCAAGATCCAGTCTTGAAAACCTGGTCAAAGGCTTTCCCTGGAACCGTAAAAGCTAAGAGCACTATTTCTTCGGCTCTACTTCAACATATTCGCTACCCAGCAGATATTTTCGAAGTACAACGAGATGTATTGAGTACGTATCACGTCACTACCGCCGGTGCTTTTTACGGCGGTCAAGATTTCTGGCGCATACCAAGTGATCCATCTTCCCTTGGTGCAAATGCAGGAGCTCAGCCTCCGCTTTACCAGACCATGAAATTGCCTGGTGGTAAAACACAAGACTTTACGCTTTCTACCGCCTTTGTACCTCGCGGTGGGCGCCAGAATCTAACGGCTTTGGCTGTTGTGAATTCTGATGCGGGACCAAATTACGGCAAGATGACGGTACTTCAGCTTCCACGTTCGACGAACATTCCTGGACCTTCACAAGTTGCATCTAACTTTGAAGCAAAACCAGAAGTCGCAGCCGCCCTTTCATTGCTGCGTCAAGGTGGATCAGATGTTGTACTGGGTAACTTGCTCACACTCCCAGTTGGTAGCGGATTGCTTTATGTTCAACCTGTCTACGTGAGGGCAACATCAAACTCTGCTGCATATCCACTTCTACAGAAAGTCCTAGTTTCCTTCGGCGATCAAATCGGTTTCGACAATAATTTGAAGTCGGCACTCGATCAAGTCTTCGGTGGTAATTCTGGAACTACCTTAAACAACACTGGATCTACTTCTACATCGACATCAACGACAGTAGTCAGTAGTTCAGTAAAGGCCGCTCTCGCTGCTGCACAAAGTGCGTTAAAGGATTCTCAGACAGCGTTAAAGAATGGAGATTTTGCAGCATATGGAAAAGCGCAAGATCGCCTTCGTTCTGCTATCAGTGATGCAATTAAGGCACAAGCTGCTGGTAAATAAGTAGTCGTTTCTGGTATTAATACCGGAAATTAAGAGTGGAATGGCTTCTCATTTTGCGTCGCTCGTCGAATCAAAGTAAGATTCGACTACCGACGCGGGGTGGAGCAGCTCGGTAGCTCGCTGGGCTCATAACCCAGAGGTCATAGGTTCAAATCCTGTCCCCGCTACTATGAACGTAACGACCATCGTCGACCCCTCATCAGGGGTTTTAGTTTCGACGATTGTCGAAAAGGCCCTCGGTTCCATCGCGCATAGCTGGCAACAAGAAAAGTCTGCTCACATAGTCCTTACTGGTGGCCGCACGGGTACTCAGATTGCCCGCACACTAGATACCCAACTCTTTCGCCTTCTCAATTCTGAAGCGTTCTCCCAAAATGGGTCACTCGAAGGCAATCCTCTCGTTCTACACGTTTGGTTTAGTGACGAAAGATTTACCGAACTTTCAGACCCTGATCGCACAGATACGAATCTCATTGCTCAATTTGAGAAATGCTCGCATATAAAAATTATCGAAATTAATTTTCATCGAGTTTCATCTCCGACAGAACTATCTCTCAAGGATGCAGCTGATGAATATGGTGCGCAACTAGATAAGACCCTCGGGGAGCACAAGTTTGATGCAGTTATTCTGAGTATGGGTGAAGATGGCCATGTCGCCTCCCTTTTCCCTGGGCTTGTCACGACCGCGCATCACACAAAATCGGCTGTGGCAGTGGATACTTCTCCTAAGCCACCAGCGCAGCGGGTTAGCATCAGCGTAGATCGACTTTCCCAATCCTCTGCAATCTACATTTTTGTTCTAGGCGAGACAAAGCGGGAAGCGCTCACAAAATTTATCGCTCGAGATGAAGGCCCAGTTGCGCTATTAAAGGAAGCTGGGAAGTTTGGCCAGATGACAATCGCCACAGATTTAAAGATTTAAGAAGTTAAGAAGTTACGAAGTTAAGAAGTTACGAAGCAGCACGAAGCAATACATGGAAGAAGTGGAGAGCTAGATGAGTACACAACTGCAATTCACAATGATTGGGCTTGGGCGCATGGGTGCAAATATCGCCCGTCGTATTCAAAAGCATATCGACCCTTCGACCCCAGTCAGTATTTCAGTCTTTGACGTGAGCTCAGATGCGGTAGCCGCACTTTCTAAAGAGGGTTTTACGGGATTAACCTCGCTTGCTGATTTGGCTTCATATAACAACGATGCGAACCCGCAAGTAGTGTGGGTAATGGTTCCAGCCGAAGTTACAAAAGAGACTATTAAGAAAATCGCTGAACACTTAGCCCCAGGTTCGACAATTATTGACGGAGGAAATTCTTTTTATCGTGACGATATTGCAAACGCTGATTGGCTTGCTGAAAAGCAGATTAACTTTGTTGACGTTGGAACTTCAGGCGGAGTTTTCGGATTAGAACGTGGTTATAGCCTGATGATTGGTGGGGAGAAAGATGTTGTCGAGCGACTAAATCCAATCTTTAAGGCACTTGCTCCCGGCGTTGAGGCGGCGCAACGTACTCCAGGGAAAACAGGGACTCCATCTCAAGCTGAAACAGGTTTTTATCATTGCGGACCTGTTGGTGCTGGCCACTTTGTAAAAATGGTCCACAATGGAATTGAATATGGAGCGATGGCTGCATATGCGGAGGGGCTAAATCTGCTTCATGCTGCGGGTGATGGAATCAAACATCCAACATCTGTTGGAAATCACAATGAGACTAAGTACGACTTGAACTTAGCTGAGATTACTGAAGTGTGGCGCCGAGGTTCAGTTGTAGCTTCTTGGCTCCTTGATCTCACAACGACTGCCTACGCCGAAGATTCACAACTTTCGACTTATGAAGGTTCGGTTTCTGACTCTGGTGAGGGCCGATGGACGGTGCAGACAGCGATAGATGCTGGAACACCTGCAAATGTATTGAGCGCCTCGCTCATGGATAGATTCTCATCGCGAGGTAACGGACTTTATGGAAATAAGGTTCTTTCAGCGATGCGGATGAAATTTGGCGGCCATATAGAAGTCAAGAAGAGCAAATAACTAGATGAATCCACGAGTAATTCAGAAGCGACCGGCCGATGCCCTTGTCATGTTCGGGGCTACGGGTGATCTAGCTAAGAAAAAGCTATTCCCAGCTCTGTACAACATGGCGAAAAGTGGATTTTTAAATATTCCCGTTTATGGAGTTGCATCTTCAAAATGGAACCATGAACAATTTGCTCAGCACGCTACTGATGGAATATTGGCTGCAGTCAACGACCCTGATACTGCGGTTCTGGAAAAACTTGAATCCCACCTTGAATTGATAGTGGGAGATTATGCTTCGACAGAACTTTATGAAGAACTCGCAAGAGTTCTAAAAGATAAAGAAAAGCCGGTAATTTATTTAGCAATACCACCCGCTGCCTTTGAAAATATTACACAAGGGTTAGCCCGAGTCGGATTAACTAATCGTTGTCGCCTTGTGGTGGAAAAACCATTTGGACGAGATCTAGAGTCTGCCGAGCACTTACAAGGCGTCTTGGAAGCTGTGCTTCCTGAAAAACGTATTTATCGGATTGACCACTATCTTGGTAAAGAGTCGGTCGATGATATTTTGATATTTCGATTCGCAAATTCCATTTGGGAACCACTTTGGAATCGTCGCTATATCAATAGCATTCAGATCACGATGGCTGAAGATTTCGGAATCGAAGGTCGCGGTAAGTTTTACGACGGGGTCGGAGCAATTCGCGATGTTCTACAGAATCACTTGCTCCAAGTACTTGCACTGATCGCAATGGAACCGCCTGCGGATATGTCTCCAGAGTCTATGGAGATGGAAAAATTAAAAATCTTTCGTGCCATTTCCGACCTTACGCCAAGTGAAATTGTTAGAGGTCAATATGTTGGATACTTGGATGAACCTGGCGTTGCACCCCATTCACAAACAGAAACTTTCGTAGCTGCAAAGGTTCACGTTGATTCATGGCGTTGGGCTGGAGTTCCATTCATCATTCGTACGGGCAAAGCGCTAGCTGAAACTATGCTTGAGGTAATTGTGGAGTTTAAGCAGCCTCCTCGTATGTTGTTTGCTGAGACCCAAGAAGCCTCACCCAATATTTTGCGCTTTCGTTTAGGTAAGAAAGATGGCGTAGATATTGAGCTGATGGCCAAGGCACCCGGTGATCATCTGTCGACTATTCCGGTGCAACTCAATGTTGAATTTAGCGCAGC
>CAIVOW010000224.1 GCA_903907665.1 uncultured Actinomycetes bacterium
ATCGGTACTGCACGTTGGCTCAAATTTGGAACTTGAATCTCGTTCTCAATTAACAATCAAGGTTCCTACTGAATATCGCGACCTATACGGCAATGATCCTGCTATTTGGCAAAACTCTAATCTCTCTCCGCATTTTCCTTATGCCGCCAAGATTTGGTTGACTCTCTGGAAATTGCAACACAAAGAGGTGCTTGATGGGGTTATAACTTTCGATCCACTTGTCCTGCGCCAAATTCTCGTTGCTACTGGGCCAATTACAGTCGAAGGTGAAGAAATCACGGCCGCTAATGTTGCTCAAACAACAATGTCGGATGCTTATATTCGTTATTCGAGTGATAACGCTGCGCGCAAGCAACACTTGGTTTTGATCATCGACGGTGTCTTATCGCGGTTACAAAACGGTAAAGTTTCAGGCAAAGATTTGATAAACGGGTTATCGAGCTCTATTGCTGAAAATCGTATCCTTTTTTATTCAGGGCATAAGAGCGAGCAGGATCAAATTGCACTATCGAGCATTTCGGGCTCATTGAGCACAAATAATGATAATCAATATCGCGTGGTCGTTAATAACATTGCCGGAAATAAGATGGATTATTACCTTGTGCGCCAGATGACGTTAACGGCTTTAACATGTGGGGAAAAGCGAACCACTAAAGTTGATATCGTGCTTCAAAATACTGCGCGGCCTGACCTTGTGCTTCCAGCTTACGTCAACGGAAGGCTTGATTTGAATAAGCCTAATGGAGATGGAAATAGCACTGCTGTTGAGGTGATGTTCTTTGGTCCTCGTCATTCATCGTTGCTTAATTCAGTCAATGCCCCCGAGATAGATTCCACACGCTTCATCGGATCTGAATTAGGCCATCCTGTGTTGGCCATGAATGTAGAGCTAAAGCCAGAAGTACCGCTACATCTGACGGCAACTTTTAAGGGAGGCAGCGGGGCGCTGACTAATGTTGTGCAACCTCTTGTGCTTCCAGAAAAAGTTACAGTGATAGATAAATGTGGCCGCTAAGTGACAGCGCATCCATCTGGCACCATCCACATTGTATGTCGACATAATCAAGCACGTTCAATTATCGGAGCTGCTGCAATCCGTAAGTTTTTTCCTGAAATTACAGTTGTCAGCTCCGGCGTTGAAGCTAATCCAGAAACTCCGATACCAAAGTCTGCTTTAGAAATAGCTCGCATGTGGGATTTGGAGGTTATGGAGGAGCAGTCAACTCCTTTTCTAGATGTACATGATTCGATTAAAGATTCTGATCTAGTTCTTGCAGCCGACAGTTATGTTGCTGAAAAGATACGTTCATTTAATCCTAAGCTTAATGTCAAAGAATTTAAAGATTTTGTCCAGCACCCTGAATTAGTTGCAGTGGATCCGGTAGTCATGGATATTGATGGAATTAGTCAGGAGTTAGCCAAGAGCGTTATTTCTTCTCTAGCTGCGGCACGCTACTTATTGGGTATCACTTCAAATATTTATACCTTTTTACCCATGCATGAAAGTGATCTTGAATTATTCCGTCCGCAGCTACTTCAAATTTGTATAGAGCAAAATATTGTGCTCATTGATACTTCACTTCGAGTTTCAACTCTCGAGTCGTGGCAGAAACTTGCGACAAACTTCCAGGTGTATGACGAGCGATTG
>CAIVOW010000225.1 GCA_903907665.1 uncultured Actinomycetes bacterium
AATGAGATTCAGGGGAATGAGATTCAGGGGAATGAGATTCAGGGGAATGAGATTTAGATGAATTCCCCTATCCGGCCGCTACCTCCAAAATTAACAATTGAGGAACGTAGAGCTAATTTGGCCAAAGCCCAATCAGCTCGAACAGACAGAGCTCACATTAAATCCCTCATCCACGCAAATCAGATTTCAATCTTTGACGCAATAAATGATCCGAGGGAATCAATTCAACGGATGAGAGTTCTTGAACTTCTGGAGGCGGTTCCTGGTGTCGGCCCTGCGAGAGCAGAGTTGATTATGGAGAAGAGAAAGATATCTTTTTCGCGTAGAATTGCAGGCTTAGGCCCACATCAACTCAAGTCGCTTCGTAAGGAGGTCGGTATTATGAAGGTCGACCCCAAGCGAGGATCGCTGATCGTGATGTCTGGCCCAGGTGGCGTTGGTAAAAGTACAATCACGCAGTATTTGAAGAACGACCCACGTTTCTGGGTAAGTGTGTCTGCGACAACGAGGGCTCCAAGACCTACTGAGAAAGAAGGAGTCGACTACTTTTTTGTTTCTGAAAGTAAGTTTGATCAAATGATTAGTAAAAATGAATTTCTCGAGTGGGCTGATTTCGCTGGTGCCAGATACGGCACGCCAAGAGAACCCGTTAGTCAATGGCGAGATTTGGGCAAGCATGTGCTTTTGGAAATTGAGATTGATGGTGCAAGGCAGATCCGTCAAAGCGACAGTGAGGCGAAACTGATATTCATAGCACCGCCATCCTGGGAGGAGCTCGTTAATCGATTGGCTAGCCGTGGAACTGACTCGGTTGAGCGGCGAGAGGCACGGCTGGCGTTGGCCAAGCAGGAAATGGCTGCGGCCGGAGAATTTGACTACACCATCGTAAATGAGCAGGTCGAGCAGGTAGTTTCCCAGATGGTATCCTTTGCAACTGCGACCGAAAGTCTTTAAAAGGGTTTTAAAAGATAAGTAATAAAGGGGCTAAATATGTCAACAACTGACGGCATCACAAATCCACCTATCGATGAACTTCTTGATAAGGCCGGATCAAAATATAGCCTCGTGCTGTACGCAGCTAAGCGCGCTCGTCAGATAAATGCGTATTACTCACAGCTCGGTGAGGGCCTTCTTGAATATGTCGGTCCGCTAGTAGATACATATGTCCACGAGAAGCCTCTCTCCATCGCTCTGCGCGAGATTAATGAGGGTCTACTCACCATCGAAAATCTCGAGCCAAAGAGCACTGAAGCTTCAGCTTAAACGGCCGGTGGGCAATGAACGTCCCTGCTAACAATTTTTCTCGAGAGCTTATTCTTGGAGTTGGTGGTGGTATTGCTGCTTATAAATCTTGTGAACTTCTGAGGCGCCTTCAAGAACACGGTTTTTTGGTCTCAGTAATTCCAACACGTGCGTCACTTAATTTCGTTGGGAAAGCTACGTGGGAAGCTCTGTCGGGGCGAGCAGTACAAGATGATTTATGGAATAACGTTCACGAAGTACCTCACATTGCCATGGCTAAGAAAGCTGCCGCTATTGTGATTGCTCCTGCCACTGCTGATCTCATAGCAAGAATCGCAACTGGTCGGGCCGATGATTTCCTCACCAATGTCATTGTGGCTTCAACCGCTCCGTTGATCTTGGTCCCTGCAATGCACTCAGAAATGTGGCTAAATCCGGCAACCGTTGCAAATGTAGAAACGCTTCGTAGGCGGGGCGTAACAGTCATTGATCCGGCTTCCGGCAAACTCACGAGTGGAGATGTTGGGATTGGAAGATATCCCGAATCAGATTTGATTATTGACTCTGTCGAAAAGGTTTTACATCATAAAGCAGATGCTATTGGTAGAAAAGTTTTGGTTAGTGCTGGTGGGACCCGAGAACCTATTGATCCAGTTCGTTACATAGGCAATCTATCTTCTGGTAAGCAAGGAATTGCACTAGCGCTCAATGCTGCATCTAGGGGTGCAATAACTACATTAGTGATTGCTAATGCTCCTGATGTAAAAATAGATGGCGTCGAAGTAATCCACGTTTCCACCGCAGCGCAAATGTTTGCAGCCCTCGATAGGACTTTTGATGAATGTGATGTACTTGTTATGGCTGCCGCTGTAGCCGATGCAAGACCCGTAACGGTTGCTACGGAGAAGCTACCTAAGGGCGCTTATACAGAAATTGAACTCGTAGAGAACGTCGATATATTGGCTGCTCTATCAGCACGCCGCGTTGGACAAGTCATTATTGGCTTTGCGGCGCAGACAGGTGCGGACGCAGTTGAAAAGGGGAGCGCAAAGTTAGCGGCGAAAGGTCTGGATTTCATTTACGTAAATGATGTGAGTAACGGTGAAATCTTCGGTAAAGATGAGACCCAAGGCATCATCATCGATTCACAGGGCAAAATAGAGCACATAAACCAAATTTCAAAAGTGACACTCGCAGAACAACTTCTTACAAAAGCTATCGATAAGTTAGGTTATGCCAATGACTAAACGCTTGTTTACATCTGAATCCGTGACAGAGGGACATCCCGACAAGATGGCGGACCAGATTTCGGATGCAATTTTGGATTCGCTACTGAGTCAAGATTCCAAAAGTCGAGTTGCCGTTGAGACACTGATTACCACCGGTCAGGTACACGTTGCTGGTGAAGTGACAACAAATGGATATGCAGATGTGATGTCAATTGTTCGCGACACAGTTTTGGCCATCGGCTATGACTCCTCTGAAAAAGGATTTGATGGAAACTCTTGTGGTGTTTCACTCTCGATTGGTCAACAGTCACAAGATATAGCGCAAGGCGTAGATTCGGCATTTGAGAATAGAGTCTCTTCATCCGTAGATCCCCTTGATTTACAAGGCGCTGGCGACCAGGGCCTTATGTTTGGATATGCCTGCGATGACACTCCAGAATTAATGCCACTACCTATCCATTTAGCGCATCAGCTATCAATGAAATTAGCAGAAGTACGTAAGTCTGGCGCTTTGGCTTATCTTCGGCCAGACGGTAAGACGCAAGTAACCATTGAATACGATGGAGATCGCGCGGTTGCACTTAATACAGTTGTTATTTCTTCTCAACATTCTGCGGATGTAGATCTTGAGAAAACACTAGCTCCTGACATACGTCGATTGGTCATTGATCCAATAATTGGCGATCTTAGGATCAGTACTGCGGATGTGCGAACTTTGATTAATCCAACAGGTCGATTCGTCATCGGTGGACCTATGGGGGATGCTGGGCTGACCGGACGTAAAATTATCGTCGACTCTTACGGCGGCATGGCACGACATGGTGGCGGGGCATTCTCTGGAAAAGATCCTTCCAAGGTAGATCGCTCAGCGGCTTATGCAATGCGCTGGGTCGCTAAAAACGTTGTTGCTGCGGGGTTAGCCTCTCGTTGCGAAGTTCAGGTGGCTTACGCGATTGGTAAAGCTCAGCCAGTTGGTCTATTTGTCGAATGTTTTGGCACTGAGAAAGTTCCAGTACTGCAAATTGAATCAGCAATCGAACAAGTTTTTGATTTACGGCCAGCAGCAATCATTCGAGATCTGAATTTGTTGCGCCCAATTTATTCAAAAACAAGTAGTTACGGTCACTTCGGTCGCGAGCTGCCAGAATTCGGTTGGGAAAAGAAGGACCGCGCAGCCGCTCTTCAGTCCGCTGTCAAAGGCTAAATAACCGTGGCTCACGTGAAGCCACTTAAGCTTCGCTCAGAAGCGGTTGCTCCTAAAAAGATTCTTGCAAAGGGAGTCAACGTTGCTTACGTGGTTGTTGATACCAAAGTGTTTCATTTGGATGAGCCGTATTCATATTTGATTTCGGCGCAAATTGCGAGCGACATTGCAGTTGGATCTATAGTAAAAGTCCCTTTTGGACGCAGCTTTACAGAAGGCGTGGTTATCTCTCTTAAAGAGGGAGCCAGTACGGCCGGTTTAAAGTTCATTGATTCTTTGATATCCAAATCATCAGTCCTCACTCCGGGCCAAATTGAGTTCTTCGGGGAAATATCCAACCGATATGGTGCTCCGCTTTGGGATATTTTCAGACTAGCCGTGCCTGCATATAGCAAGGCAGGGGAGAAAGTCGATAAGACAGCGATAAAGGTGGCCGGTGATTCCACCCAACAAGTCGAGCGAGTAGCCATTACTTTGAAGCAAGGCTCATCTCTCACTTTGATCCTTAAAGAATTAACGGATTCACCTTCCAGTGGTAAGACGCTCGTAATCGTGCCAGATGAAAAGACTCTTGATTCACTGCGCGAATTAGAGGCGACTTTTATGTCGGGTACGGCTGGGAAAAGTGTGCGCTTTGCAAACTATCTTGCCGCTTCGCGCGCAAATTCCGGGCTGTTTATCGGACTTCGTAGTGCAATATTTATCGACCTCTCAACAGATGATCGCCTCGTAGTCGTAGATGACTCAGATGAGAATTTATACGAAAAGCATATGCCAACATTTAATGTAAGAGATTTAGCCCTTATGCGCGCGCAGAAGCATTCGACATATTTCATAAGCTCTTCCCACTCGCTAGAAATAGAGAGGCTCATTGAGATTGGATGGCTAACAGAACGAAGTATTGGTCAATCTAGACGCCAGGTAGTCACGGATGCCCCTGAGAAGGTTCATGGAATCATTGCCGAAGGACTAAAGAAGGGCTCCGTTTTACTGATCCACGCTAATTCTGGATATGTAAAGAGTTTTACTTGCAATCACTGTAAGAATCTAGCGTTGTGTGAATGTGGTGAACGTTTAATTCTAGATAGAAGCGGAAGAGGAACATCTTGCCCGCTTTGTGGAAAGATAAAAGATACATGGGAGTGCACATTTTGCGAGCGCTCAATTGCGCAATCTCTCTCTAGGGGAGTTGAAAAACGTGCAGAAGATTATGCGCGATCATTTCCTCACGTGCGCGTGTTTTTCTCATCTGGGACAAGTGCAGTCACGAAACTTCCAGATGAGAGAACCTTAGTTATCTCAACTCCAGGTATGGAGCCAGATGGTGAGTATGCAGCCGTACTACTGATGGACGGTGAACAAATTTTTGGCAGAACTGGCTTACGTAGCGATGAGCAAGGCCAATTACGCTGGACCAAGGCCCTCAATAAACTTGGTAATAATGGATTGTTGTACATATCTCTTTCTTCAGATCATCCAGTTTCGCAATCAATTATTCGTGGTTCATTTTCAAGAATGCATCTTTCTGAAATCTCCCAAAGAGCGTCGGCACTCTTACCGCCACTCTTTCGATTGGTTTCAATTGAGGGCGATTCCTCAGAGACGGCTCAAGTAGCTTCCGCCTTGGACGAGGCCATTGCGCAGGGACTCATCACTACGATTGGACCTTTGGATTTGCCACGTACATCAAAATCTAAGTCCCGGCTTATCATCAAATTTGACGTTTCATTAGGGAGCCACATTGTGCGAATGATTTATGACATTAATCGAGTTCGCAGCTTGCAGGGTCTTAAAGTCCTTCGAGTGGCCGTCGATCCATACGATTTCATCTAGAATTAGCCTATGTCGATTAAAGCGATTCGCTACTTCGGGGACCCGGTGCTCACGACTCCCGCCTCACCTGTCACAACTTTCGATAAGGAGCTGCGAACTCTAATCGCCGACTTAGTGGAGACGATGCAGAACGCCCCGGGCGCTGGTCTTGCTGCGCCACAAATAGG
>CAIVOW010000226.1 GCA_903907665.1 uncultured Actinomycetes bacterium
TCCAGTGGCCTCGCATGAGTGAGCGCGTTGACCATGAAGCTGAGTTGGCAATCGTTATTTCACGTATCTGCAAAGACGTCCCCAAGGAACGAGTTAATGATGTGATTTTTGGCTACACCATTGCAAATGATGTGACTGCTAGAGATTTGCAGAGCAAGGATGGTCAATGGACCAGAGCCAAGGGCTTCGACTCGTTTTGCCCGCTTGGGCCATGGATTGAAACAGATTTCGTGCCTGGCAACCAGAAAATTCAAGCGACAGTCAATGGCGAGATCAAACAATCATCAACGCTGGATTCCATGATTTTCGATGTTCCTACAATTATTAATTTTGTTTCTTCAGTCATGACGTTGCTCCCTGGCGATGTCATCATCACCGGAACCCCATCCGGAATTGGTCCGATGCCAGAAGGTGCCGAAGTTTCGATTTCTATCGAAGGTATTGGCACATTAACGAATAAGGTAAGTAACCGTGCCAAATAATTCAGTAGCCCGACCAGTGCGCGTTCGTTTTGCGCCATCTCCAACCGGAGATTTACACGTCGGCAACATCCGAACCGCCCTCTTTGATTGGGCTTATGCAAGACATACAGGTGGAACTTTTATATTTCGCATTGAAGACACCGATAAAGATCGCGTAACAGATGAATATATTCAGGCAGCAGCCGACACTCTCAAGTGGCTCGGGCTAACATGGGATGAGGGCCCAGAAGTAGGCGGTCCATATGGTCCGTATTTACAATCAGAACGATTAGATATTTATGCGACGTGGGCTGCAAAATTTCTCGCAGATGGTTTTGCCTACCACTGTTATTGCAGCGCAGATGAATTAGAAGCAGTTCGGGAGGCGCAGCGAAAAGCTAATGTAGCTCCGGGTTACAACGGACACTGCCGTGATCTATCAGCAGATCAAATTGCTGCCTATAAATCAGAAGGACGTCTTCCAGTTGTCCGCATGCGGATGCCAGATGGATCCACAACATTTACAGATCTCATTCGCGGAGAAGTAACGTTCGACCATAATTTTGTACCGGATTTTGTGTTGGTGCGCGCCAATGGCTCGCCTCTCTACACGTTAGCAGTAGCGGTGGATGATGTCATGATGAAAGTTTCACATGTGCTTAGAGGTGAAGATCTACTTTCTTCAACGCCACGTCAGATTCGTGTCTATCAAGCTATGGGTGTACCTGAAGCCGATTACCCACTTTTTGCCCACCTTCCATTTGTTATGGGTCAAGACAATGCAAAACTTTCTAAGCGCAATGGTGAAGTATCAATTGCTTGGTATCGCGAGCGAGGATTTCTGCCTGAAGCAATATGTAATTATTTAGCGCTACTCGGTTGGTCACCAGGTGAAGACCGCGAAGATGTAACAATGAAAGAATTGACCGAGCTCTTTACCGTAGAAAGAGTGCATTCAAGTCCTGCCCGCTTTGATATGAAGAAGCTTGAAGCAATCAATGGTGACAAGATTCGCGCACTTTCCCCTGAACTCTTTCTAGAAAAGTCGCTGCCATTTCTAACAGAAGCCAAGGTGTTGACGGGCTCAGCCGAAGAGCTTGCGGTATTGGGCAAGGCCCTTCCTATCATTCAGGAGCGAGTTGCAACGTTGGCAGAAGTTCCAGCAATGTTGAAGTTCCTCTTCGTAAAAGAGTTTAAAGTCGAAGAGAGCTCACTGTCTAAGATCACAGATGAAGAGTCCAAGAAACTCTTATCAGTTGCTTACGATCGTCTGCAATCGGTTGGCGACTGGACGCACGAAGGCATCGAGGAAGTTCTGCGTAAGGCTTTGATTGAAGAGTTGGGGCTCAAGCCGCGCATTGCGTTTAGCGCCATTCGCATTGCCGTTACCGGTAGCCATATTTCCCCGCCTCTCTTTGAGTCGATGGAATTGCTCGGGCGCGAGATCTCACTTTCACGCCTAAAAAGCTTAATTTAACTCGATTTAGTAGGGATGGCCTTCACGGGGTATTCTTTGCCAGCCGAAAAGTTGGGGACGCAGAGTTCTCACTTATCTAAGTAATTGCAGTAATTGGGGTATGGGGTAATTGGCAGCCCAGCTGATTCTGGTTCAGCCTGTCTAGGTTCGAGTCCTGGTACCCCAGCGATAAACCTAAGAAATAGGTTTGTTTAAGAACGGTTTCAAAAATGTACTAGATATGTACTGGATATGTACTAGGGCCCCGTCGTCTAGCGGCCTAGGACTCTGGCTTCTCAAGTCAGCTACGAGGGTTCGAATCCCTTCGGGGCTACAACTAGGACCAAGCAACTAAAACGTTGTTTGGTCCTTCTTTATTTGGCTTTATTTGGCTATTACTTTTGAGCTAAATATTCAGTTAACCGAGCAGCGGTAGCAAGAACCTGTGCTGCATGTAGTCGACCAGGTTGGCGACCAAGCCGTTCGATCGGGCCGCTAATTCCCACAGCAGCGATTACTTTGTTATTCGGGCCACGAACCGGCGCTGACACAGAAGCCACACCAGCCTCTCGTTCACCAATTGATTGAGCCCA
>CAIVOW010000227.1 GCA_903907665.1 uncultured Actinomycetes bacterium
TGGTTGACTTGCAATCTTCATAAATTCTGTAATCTGCGGCCACGCCCAAATTGTTGGACTCTTGCCGGTCTTTGGAGAATTTTCTATTAATGCGAAGAAACGTGGATTACCACGTTCATGTCCTGATGATTCAACTGCCATTAGGTATCCCTCTGCGACGGTGGTGCTGCGGGTGCTGACTCTCAGAAAGTAACACCCTGTGCCCACTCGAGCAAGAGGCAAATGAAGCTTTCGTGGGGTGGAAAGTCACTTGTCTAGGTGGGTGAAATCCTCAGGGGTATCAATATCACTCCCAGTTGCCAGGGAGTCCAAGGGGAGGTAAAAGACATCGTTTCGAGTGGCCAAATAATTTCGCGCCCCGACATCACCATGTGCGCTATCGATTATGCCCTGCCAATGAGATCTAGAAAATTTAACAGGATGGCCTTTTGCCCCCTCGAAGGTTGCAATGAGTAAGTCGTGATCACTTTCCATAACTGCTTTAACCGCAGATGCAGTTATGCCAGGCAGATCTACTAGTGAGACGAGGACCGCGGAGATGCTTTCATCTTTCATTGCTGTGCTCAAGCCAAGTCGTAGGGAGCTTCCCATTCCTTCTTGCCAATTCTGGTTAACCAAAACCTGTGCCCCATCAACTTCCCCAATCCAAGCACCCAAGACCACATAAATCTTTTCTAATCCCGCTTCTTTAAAAATTCTCACTGCTCGGTCTACTAGTCGCTCACCTTTAAATTCAATCTGAGCTTTTGGTTGCCCCATACGTGAGCCTGAACCCGCCGCCAAAATCAATCCTGCAACCATTGGTACACTCTACGATATGCGCGAAATCATTGATGAGGTTCTACCGAGTTTTAATTCAAGCGTTCCATTTGCGCTGGCAACAGTCACACGAACATGGAGTTCAGCTCCCCGCCCAGTTGGCGCATCTATGGCGGTCTTATCTAATGGTGAAGTAATTGGAAGTGTCTCCGGAGGTTGTGTCGAAGGTGCCATTCATGAAGCGGCTCTTGAAGTACTACGTACAGGTGAATCTCAATCTGTCACATACGGGGTCAGCGACGACAATGCATTTGCTGTCGGACTTACATGTGGTGGAACGATCGAACTTTTTATCCAGGTTCTCTCTCCTCAGACTTTTCCTAATTTCGCCGATATCGCGCGAAGTGTGAGAGATGAAAAGCATGTAGGTATCGCAACACTGGTGAATGGCGCTGGGAAGATAGGAAGCCGAATTGTCTTCACCAAATCAGATGCCGATGGGACTCTGGGCCATGCTGGCCTTGACCATGCAGCTACTGCGGATGCACGAGCCCTTCTAGATCTAGGGAAGACAAAGACCATCAAACTTGGTGCCAATGGAGAGCGACGTATGGATGATCTTTCAATCTTCGTTGAGTCATTTGCTCCAGCCCCTCGCATGATCGTCTTTGGCGCAATCGACTTTGCAGCTGCCGTTGCTCGGATCGGAAAATTCTTGGGCTATCACGTCACAGTCTGTGATGCCCGCGCACTATTTGCAACAAAGCGCCGGTTTCCAGATGCAGATGAAGTAATCGTTGAATGGCCGCACCGATTCCTTCCAACTGTTGATATTGATGAGCGAACTGTCATATGTGTTCTCACTCATGACCCAAAGTTTGACGTGCCCGTACTTGAAATTGCCCTACGCACTAAGGCTGGTTACATCGGTGCGATGGGAAGCCGGCGAACACATGAAGACA
>CAIVOW010000228.1 GCA_903907665.1 uncultured Actinomycetes bacterium
GTGCTGGTGCTGGATTGATTACCGCAATCTTTGCTGGCCTAATTGCAGCAATCTTTGGTGGCTCGAATTATCAAGTTAGTGGCCCGACTGGTGCAATGACTGTTGTCTTAGTCCCACTGGTTGCAAAGTATGGCGTAGGCGCACTTGCACCGCTCGGATTTATTGCGGGAGGTATCGTGCTGCTTCTAGGCATAACAAAGATGGGATCGATAATAAATCGCGTTCCTTGGCCAGTCATGGAAGGTTTTACTCTTGGTATTGCTCTTGTAATTGGATTGCAACAACTTCCCAGCGCATTGGCAGTCACATCCGTTAATGGTGGCGGGACGGTTAAAACTGCTTGGCGCACTTTGAAGTCGGGTATTGACAGTGGTCTTAATGCACGCGCTCTGAGTATCGTGGCTCTCACATTAATAATCAAGTTTGGCTATCCGAAGCTTGCTCATAGGCTAAAGATAAAGATCCACGTACCAGCAAGCTTTTTAGCAATTGTTGTTTCTACGATTGTTGTTCTCACATTAAATATCAAGATTCCTAAGGTTGGCGCCCTACCTAACTCAATATTTGCACATTTTAACTCGCCGAGTTTGCACATTTCGGGGTTCGGAATTTCAGCACTAATTATTGGCGCACTTGAAATAGCCGCACTTGCAGCAATCGAGTCGTTGCTTTCCGCTCGTGTTGCAGACCAAATGGGGCATATACATGAAGTAGAACTTCGTTATAAACCTAATAGAGAATTATTCGGACAGGGTTTAGCATCTATGGTTGCATCAATTGTTGGTGGCATGCCCGCAACGGGTGCGATAGCAAGAACTGGTGTCAACATTAGGTCGGGTGCGAAAACTCGATTCGCCGCAATTGTGCATTCACTTTTTTTAGTTTTTGTCGTTCTTGTACTTGCACCGTTAATTTCGAAAATACCAACTGCTGCTCTTGCTGGTGTGCTTCTTGGTACTTCCTACCGAATTGCAAGTCCAGCCAACCTGCGAGAGGCCATGCGAACAACTCGTTTGGATTCAAGTATTCTGCTCATAACTGCTGCAATAGTGTTATTTGTAGATTTAATTTGGGGAATCGCGATTGGCACAATTCTTTACTTCATCTATAAATGGTTTGCAACTAAAAAGATTGCTAGAGCGCCTAGACTTTCTAGAGCGGCAAAAAGTAAATAAGGCCAGTGATTGCCCCGGCCAAAATAATCGCTTGAGTCAAGATTGAGATAGCGGTTGCTCGATCGGCCGCTTTATCCTCTTTACTCGATACTTTCGAGAGTTGGCCAAGTTTTCCAAAATTAAATGTTCCCATAAAACCAAATGCTAGGCATAATTTGCGGCGAGATTGAATCCAGCCAATAGAAAATACAAACGCTGGCAGGAACACTCCGAAACGAGCCCCTCGGCTTGCGTGGTTGCTGATCAAACTTGCGGTTGAAAGAACTGTTAGCAATAACCCAAATACAGCAACAAATTGCCGACGTCTAATTTCACCTTTGCCGATATTGCAACTACCGGCCTGGTAACTATTTATATTTCCACTTTCAAGACTCAAATTAATTAAACCTGCTCGTGTTCTTCATCGCTAAAAATCTCGTGGTCATCATCGCCACTTTGGGCTAACCACTGAAAAATTGATTTAAGCACGCCGAAAAAAATCGCTATGAAAGCGAATACTGCTAGCGCTCGGCGAATGATTTTCATCATGGGTTAAATCTACACTTTGCTTTGATTTTTTTCGCAGCTAGCGCTGAGAAACGCTTAAAGCTTGATCAATATCAGACCATAAATCCTCGATATTCTCAATGCCGACTGAGATTCGCACGAGATTTATCGGAATAGTGGGACTTTCACTGCCCCACCGATGACGACGCTCCCAGAGTGATTCCACCCCACCGAGTGAAGTTGCATAAGTGATTAACTTGGAAGATTCACATGCTTTGTCGGCAGCCGCTGCGCCACCTTTAACTTCAATTGATAGAACCGCGCCAAAGCCTTTCATGAACTTGGCTGCCCGTTCGTGATGAGGATCAGAGGCAAGTCCGGGATA
>CAIVOW010000229.1 GCA_903907665.1 uncultured Actinomycetes bacterium
CAGATAAGCGCAAGAAAGTCAGCGAACTAAAAGCCCTGATGAAAGATGCCACCGAACTCATTCTGGCTACCGATGAGGACCGCGAAGGTGAAGCTATCGCTTGGCACCTCATGGAAGTCCTCAAACCTAAAATTCCCGTCAGCCGCATGGTCTTCAATGAAATTACAAAAGAAGCAATCCAAAAAGCAGCGCATGAAACTCGCGACCTTGATTACAAACTAGTCGATGCTCAAGAAACCAGGCGCGTACTAGACAGGCTTTATGGCTATCGCCTCTCTCCAGTTCTCTGGAAGAAAGTCATGCCACGTATCTCAGCTGGACGCGTCCAATCAGTAGCCACACGTCTGATTGTGGAACGTGAGCGTGAACGCATGGCCTTCATTTCTAGCTCGTGGTGGGATCTCAAAGCCGAGACAGATAAGAACTTCACAGCCAGATTAATTAGCCTTGACGGCAAAAGAGTCGCACAAACAAATGACTTTGACTCTAACGGCGGTTTCAAAGAATCTAAGGACGTAAGCAACATCCTGCTCCTCGATGAGACACAAGCAAAGAAACTGACTGATGAACTTAAAGGTGAACAACTAAAAGTAATCAGCACAGAAGAATCTCCACGTACAGAAAAGCCGAAAGCACCTTTCACCACATCCACCCTCCAACAAGATGCAGGTGGCAGATTGGGATGGGGCGCACAGATCACTATGCGCGTTGCACAACGTCTATATGAAAACGGCTACATCACTTACATGCGTACCGACTCAGTTAACCTCGGACAAGCAGCCATCCAAACAGCGCGCCAAACAGCGCAAAAACTTTACGGCAACGAATACGTGCCGCCGCAACCACGCATCTATGAAGGTAAGTCAAAGAACGCACAAGAAGCACACGAAGCCATCAGACCTGCCGGAGATCACTTCCGCACACCAGGAGAATTAGCCCCAGAACTATCAAGAGATGAATTCGCTCTCTATGACTTGATTTGGAAGCGCACCGTCGCCTCACAAATGTCAGACGCTAAAAAGCAGCAAATGCGCGTTGATTTCAGTGCCACCACACTCGATGACAAAGAGGCAATCTTCCGCGCCAACGGATCGGTCATCACATTCCCTGGTTTTCTTGCCGCTTATGACGACATCGAAGATATCGAAACCAAAGATAAAGACGACACAGAAAACACAGATAAGAAGCTGCCACCAATGAAACAAGGTGACACCATCAATGTCACGCAGTACACATGCGAGGGCCACGACACTAAGCCACCTGCTCGCTACACCGAACCAACTCTCGTTAAAAAACTTGAAGAACTCGGCATCGGCCGTCCCTCTACTTTCGCATCCATCATGTCGACCATCCAAGACCGTGGTTATGTAACAAAGCGGGGCAGAGCATTAGTGCCTACCTTCCTAGCCTTTTCCGTAACAGGTCTACTCGAACAACACTTCTCTAAACTCGTTGATTATGAATTCACAGCCTCTATGGAAGAAGATCTCGACAAGATCGCAAACGGTGAAGAAGATAGAGTCAAATGGTTAACTAAATTCTTCTACGGACAAGGCGATCAACCTGGCCTTGAATACCTTGCACAAGACCTTGGCAACATCGATGCTCAACAAATCAACACCATGAAACTGAGTGATGATATTGAAATTCGCGTGGGCCGCTTCGGTGCCTACGTTCAAGAGGGCCAAGGCGATGAACGTAAGTTCGCTAACATCCCTGAAAACATCGCTCCCGATGAACTGACTCTCGCGCTAGCAATCGATTTACTTTCTAAACCATCAGGTGAGCGCGAACTGGGCATTGACCCCAATACAAATCTGCCTCTCCTCGCAAAATCAGGTCGCTTCGGTCCTTACG
>CAIVOW010000230.1 GCA_903907665.1 uncultured Actinomycetes bacterium
AACTCACCGAACTGCTCAATAATCTGATCTGAAGACCAACCAAGTGCCTTTAAGAAAATTGTTACAGGCAACTTACGCTTGCGATCGATGCGAACGCCGACAAGGTCTTTCTTATCTACTTCAAATTCCAACCAAGCACCACGGCTAGGAATAATCTTCGCAGTTAAAACATCTTTATCAGATGCCTTCTCGATTGTGCGTTCAAAATAAACGCCAGGGGAACGAACAATCTGGGAAACAACTACACGCTCTGTTCCGTTGATAACAAATGTTCCGCGAGGTGTCATCAATGGGAAGTCGCCCATGAAGACTGTCTGAGACTTAATTTCGCCAGTCTCGTTATTCATAAATTCTGCGGTCACGAATAGTGGCGCAGCAAATGTCATATCGCGATCTTTACATTCAGCGATTGAATACTTTGGTGGTTCGAAGCGATGGTCGCGGAATGAGAGCGACATCTTTCCTTGGAAATCTTCGATTGGAGAGATCTCCTCAAAAATTTCTTCTAAACCAGATTGCTTTGGGACTTCGCCTCGGCCACTCTTTTCAGCATTCTCAAGACGCGCACGCCACAAGTCATTACCTAACAACCAATCGACAGAATCAAGCTGTAGCGATAAGAGGTTTGGAACTTCAAGGGGTTCGCGGATTTTTGCGAATGAGACACGAGCAGGGGCAAAAGATTTTGACTTCGCGGCCAATGTTCCTCCAAATAAATAAAATCACAGACGTCTCTGTAACTTTTACACGCATGGCTACCGCTAGGTCTGGCCGCTATATGCCGTACCTGGGAGATAAATTGCGAACTCGAACCTTATCGCCAGCCCCCATTTTCTGCCAAATCGTGTATAAGGAGGCCGACCTGGAAATGGGCGTAAAAAGGGAGCCCCTCTCATGAAGGGCTCCCCGGGTAGATCTTTCGTCTATATGTCTAGAGGTCTAGGGGTCTAGGGGTCTAGAGGTTTAGGGCTTTACCGGTGCGACTGGCTTCATTGGGAGCACGACCTTTGCCGGCAATACTGGCTTCACAATGGGCGCGATCGCTGCCCTGTGGGCTGAGATTGCCGAAGCAAGTGCAGCTTTGCGTGCCGCCGAGGCCGCATTTTTCTGTGCACGAGTTAGGCCGACAACTACAATTGCAGCGGCGTAATCACTCTTGGCCTTCGCTACGGCTGCTTTATAAATATCACTGGCAGCCTTGCGAGTTGCAATATTCGCTGTGACCTTCGTCTTGTAATCAGTCATCGCTAATTTATGTGTGGCCTGCAGCGCACTAACGTCGCTCTTATATTTCGCTAAATTGGCTTTATAGACGACAACTGCTGCCGCATAATCAGTAGCTGGGGTTGCGAATGCAGCCGTTGCTGGCGCCATAAGTCCCGCCGAGATTGCGAATGCAATCAAAATACGTGAATTCTTCTTCATTAATTTCCCCTTCCCTGAGGTAACCCAATCATGCACCTGCCGCATGAGAAGGGACTGTGAAGAAAATAGGAAATTGGTAACAATCTCAACGTAAGACAGAAAAAGCCCCCCGTCACAAGGACGGAGGGCTTTTTGTAGAACAGAATTACTTGATTGAGACAGTTGCACCGGCAGCTTCTAGAGCAGCCTTTGCCTTCTCTACAGCTTCCTTTGTTCCCTTTTCGATCAGGGTTGCAGGAGTTGCATCTACAAGATCCTTCGCTTCCTTCAGCCCAAGAGCTGAATTGATTCCACGAACTTCCTTGATAACTGCAATCTTTTGTGAACCAGCGTTCTCAAGAATAAGTGTGAACTCATCTTGAGCTGCTTCAGCAGCAACAGCGCCGCCAGCTCCGCCAGCAGCAGCTACAGGAGCCGCAGCAGTTACATCGAATTCTTCTTCAAACGCCTTGACGAAATCTGAGAGTTCGACAAGTGTCATTTCCTTGAACTGAGCCATGAGGTCAGCTTGTGAGAGCTTTGCCATTTTTATATTTCCTTTTCTTTAAAGTTCTTTAATGTTCTGAAAAACTATTCAGCTGGGGTTTCGGTTGCTTCTGCAGCGGGAGCTTCTGTTGTTTCAGCAACAACTTCTGCTTGGGTTTCAACCGACTCTGTTGCTTCAGTCGCAGCTACAGCTGGAACCTCTGCCTCAGCACTATCAGTTGATGGCGTAGACACTTCTACTACCGGAGTAGCTGCAGGTGCGCCTGCTTCCATCTTGATTCGCAATGCGTCGAAAGTACGAGCGGCCTTGGCCATCGTGCCCTTCATTGCGCCAGCAAGCTTGCTCAAGAGAACCTCACGGGACTCAAGATCAGCTAGCTTCATGATTTCTGCAGTTGTTACAGCTTTGCCTTCGAAGATTCCACCTTTAATAATTAGAAGTGGGTTTTCCTTTTGGAAATTCTTCATTGCCTTTGCTGCATCAATAGGATCACCCTTGACGAATGCAAGCGCCGAAGGACCAACGAGTAGATCATCTGAGATGTCTACGCCAGCATTCTTCGCCGCAATCTTTGTAAGTGTGTTCTTTACAACCGAGTACTTAGTTGTTGAACCAAGTGAACGGCGTAGTTCTTTCATTGAGGTCACGGTTAGACCGCGATACTCAGTCAGTAGAGTTGCTGTCGAAGATTTAAAATCTTCAGTTAGTTCAGCTACTGCTGCTGCCTTATCAGGACGAGCCATGTGGCTTCCTTTCATAACGTTTCTGTTTGTGTTGTCACTAAATACCCGCCGAAAATAAAAAATCCTCGGCGCATAAGAGCGCACGAGGCTTTGAGTAAAGCTCATGTGAACCTATGCGGGCCGCTTTCGCGATTAACTCGTTTCGCCTAAGCGAATCAAGACCTGCAGTCTCTGGTGAGGGTTGAAGTCTAAGCCAGGGAGCCCTAAAAGCAAAAATCCGGGCTGCTAGGCAAAGCTAGCGACCCGGATTTAAGCGTTAATTTTTATTGAAGGACTGGTCCACCATCGCGAGCGATTGTGGCATCTACTTGGACTCCAGGTCCCATCGTTGTCGAGATTGTTACCTTCTTGATGTAACGACCTTTAGCCGATGATGGCTTGGCGCGGAAAACTTCTTCGAACGCTGCTGAGTAATTCTCTGCAAGCTGATCGGCAGTGAATGAAACCTTGCCGATGATGAAGTGAAGGTTTGAGTTCTTATCAACACGGAATTCGATCTTTCCGCCCTTGATATCTGTAACTGCCTTAGCAACATCTGTTGTAACAGTTCCGGTCTTTGGGTTAGGCATCAAACCACGAGGTCCAAGAACCTTTCCAAGACGGCCGACTTTACCCATCAATTCTGGAGTCGAGACAACTGCGTCATAATCGAGGCGGCCCTTTGAAACTTCTTCGATAAGTTCATCTGCGCCAACGATATCTGCGCCAGCTGCGCGAGCTTCTTCAGCACGCTCTCCGCCTGCGAATACCAAAACGCGTGCAGTCTTACCAGTTCCGTGAGGCAAGTTAACAGTTGAACGAACCGCTTGATCTGCCTTCTTTGGGTCAACGCCAAGAACCATTGATACTTCAACGGTCGCGTCGTACTTCGTTGTTGATGTCTCCTTCGCAAGCTTTACAGCTTGTGATGGTGAGTAGAGAAGAGCTTGGTCGATCTTCTTCGCTGCTTCGTTATATTTCTTACTGCGCTTCATATCATCCTTCTTTCCGTTAGTTGGTGCAGGTTGTGGTTAGCGGACCAGCGCGGTCCTCCCACAGTTGCTTATTACTTATGTAAATTAAAGACCGTCTACCAATACGCCCATTGAGCGAGCGGTACCAGCGATAATCAAACTTGCTGCAGCAAGATCATTAGCGTTGAGATCGGCCATCTTAATCTTGGCGATTTCTTCAACTTGTGCCTTTGTAAGAGTTGCAACCTTTGTCTTGTGAGGAATTGGTGAACCTTTTTCGATTCCCGCAGCCTTCAAGATCAAACGTGATGCAGGTGGAGTCTTGGTTACAAAAGTAAATGAGCGATCTTCGTAAACAGTGATCTCAACTGGAATGATTTGACCCTTTTGGCTTTCAGTCTCAGCGTTGTAAGCCTTGACGAAGTCCATGATGTTGACACCATGCTGACCAAGCGCTGGACCCACTGGAGGAGCTGGTGTTGCTGCGCCTGCCTGGATCTGCAACTTGATAAGTGCAGTTACCTTCTTCTTTGGAGCCATTTTCTATTCCTCTTTCTAGTGTTCTGAAATTTCTAGTGTTCTGAAAAGTTTCTTACTGTTAAAGCTTCTGGACCTGGTTGAAGTGAAGTTCTACTGGGGTCTCGCGACCGAAGATAGAAACAAGCACCTTGAGTTTGGCCTGTTCAGGCATGATCTCCGAGATTGATGCAGGGAGAGTCGCGAATGGGCCATCCATAACAGTGACTGACTCGCCAATTTCGAAATCGACAACTTTGATATCTGCCTTGCCGCCGTGCTTTGCTGGACGTGGCGAGAGAATATTTTCGACTTCTTCATAACTCAAAGGTGATGGATGGTGTGCGTTTCCAACGAAACCTGTAACTCCAGGAGTGTTACGTACGCAAGACCAAGACTCATCTGTGAGATCCATGCGAACAAGGACGTAGCCAGGGAAAACATTGCGTTTTACCTGCTTGCGTACTCCGTTCTTTATTTCAGTAACTTCTTCTTCAGGTACTTCAATCTGAAAAACATAATCTTCCATGTTCAACGATTGAATACGGTTTTGGAGGCTACCTTTTACCTTTTTCTCATAACCAGCGTATGAGTGAACGACATACCAGTCGCCAGGTGCAGTACGAAGTACGCGGCGGAACTCAGCACGCTCTGCATCTTCTTCCTCTTCTTCTTCAGTTAGTTCAGCACTTTCAACAACATCAGCATCAGCATTAGAAGCATCAAGATCGACGTCAACAACATCAACAAGCGCGCTTTCGACAGGTGAGTCAACTACCTCTACAACGTCAGGAGTTTCTTCCACGGGAGTTGTAGCGAGCGCAGCTTCGAACGGGTCAACAACGACGCCGCTTGCGACTACCTCTGCGTTACTCAGGTCATCCAAATTATCTAAAGTCATTTTCTATCCAAACACCAGTATGACGATCTTCGTAAGAATGAGATCGAGCAGGGAAACTACGGCAATAATGAAAACTACGAAGACAAGCACCACTGCGGTATAGGTTGAAAGTTGATTGCGCGTTGGCCATACAACTTTCTTTAACTCATAAACAACTTGGCGATAGAAAAGGGCGATGCGACCAAAGAGTCCTAGTGACTCCTGGCTTTCGTGTTCATCATGAACTTGATCAACCACGTTTCTTACCTTTCTTCTATCAATCGTTTAGAAAACCTTTTCAAACTTTTTACCTTTACGTACTTGCAGGGCAGGAGGGACTTGAACCCCCAACCGCCGGTTTTGGAGACCGGAACTCTGGCCAGTTGAGCTACTGCCCTTCAAGCGATTACTCGATTCCCAACTCCGACTACAGGCATGCAAAAGCATGACCTTTCATCAAATCCGAGGATCAGGTGCAAGCGCCAGACCGGGAAGTCTAGGGGGCGGCGACATATAGGTAAAATCCGAGCATGAGCACACCTCCGAAATCCCGCGTATCTGCCCGAATTGCCGCCATCACCGAGTCAGCCACACTGGCGGTAGATGCAAAAGCGAAGTCTCTTAAAGCCGCAGGCAGACCAGTTATTGGTTTCGGAGCAGGCGAGCCTGATTTCCCAACACCTGATTATGTTGTGCAAGCCGCGATTGATGCTGCATCAAAACCTGCAAATCATCGTTACACGCCAACATCTGGACTCCAAGAACTTCGTGATGCAATTGTTGCAAATACAAAACGTGATTCAGGTTATGACATTACTGCTGATCAAGTTCTCGTCACCAATGGTGGCAAGCAAGCCGTTTACCAATCGTTTGCATCTATTATCGATCCAGGTGATGAAGTAATTCTTCCTGCACCGTTTTGGACAACATATCCAGAATGTATCAAATTAGCTGGTGGAAAAGTTGTCGAAGTTTTTGCTGATGAAACTCAAGGTTACTTAGTTTCATTAGAACAACTTGAAGCTGCGCGTACACCAAAAACTAAAGCGCTACTTTTTTGTTCACCATCGAATCCAACCGGCGCTGTGTATTCAGAAGTTGCAGTTAAAGCAATCGGTGAGTGGGCTCTTGAACATGGCATTTGGATTATTACAGATCAAATTTATGAACACCTTCTCTACGATGGTGCAAAAGCGCCAAGCATTCCCGCTGTTGTTCCTAAAATGGCGGACTACACAATTATTCTTAACGGAGTCGCAAAAACCTATGCAATGACAGGGTGGCGAGTTGGTTGGATGATTGGACCGAAAGATGTCATCAAAGCTGCAACAAATTTACAGTCACACTTATCGTCAAACGTTTCTAACGTTTCACAACGAGCTGCAGTTGCTGCGCTCGCTGGTGGCTTAGGAGCCGTACATGAAATGGGCATTGCTTTTGATCGACGCCGTAAGCTCATCGTAAAAATGCTTAATGACATTCCTGGAGTTTTCTGCCCTACGCCTACCGGCGCTTTCTATGCTTATCCATCAGTAAAAGGAATTCTCGGTAAAGAAATTCGCGGAAAACGGCCCCAAACTTCCGCTGAACTTGCTGCGTTGATTTTGGATGAAGTTGAAGTTGCAATTGTTCCGGGCGAGGCTTTCGGGCCATCTGGTTACTTACGTTTCTCATACGCGCTTAGCGATGAAGATATCGTTGAAGGAATTACCCGAGTTCAAAATCTACTTGGAGAAGCTAAATAGTTTTTAAAAAGAAATACCCACGAACTGAACTTCTGGCTCGAGGGTAATTCCAAAAACTTCGCGAACTTTCTCTCGTGCGGTGCGAGCTAACGTAAGAATATCTTCTGCCGTGGCATTGCCTGAATTGGAGAGCGCAAGGACGTGTAGCTTCGATATAGCTGCGCCACCTTGTGAATCGCCTTTGTGAATACCAGCATTTTCCATTAACCAAGCGGCGGATGTTTTAATCCGACCATCTTCCTGTGGCCAGCGAGGCGCTGCTGCTGGAAGCTTGGCAGCAAGCTCAGCGGTAATTATCGGATTAGTAAAAAATGAACCGGCTGAGGCAACTTCTCCTACAAGCATTCCCTTTTTACTTCGTAATTTTAAAACTGCTTCGCGAACTTTTTTTGTATCTATTCGATCACCAACTGATACACCGAGCTCGCGTGCAAGTTCTTCATACATTACGGGCAATGACTCAACCCCGTTTCGAAGCTGAAAAGTAACGTCTAGAACAACGTAGCGGCCAGCTTCCTTCTTAAATTTTGAAGATCGATACGAAAAATCACAATCTGCTGCGGCAAAAGTTGTAATCACTTTTTTTGAGCGATCATAAACGCGAACTCGAGCAATAACTTCTGAAACTTCATGGCCATATGCACCGATGTTTTGTATTGGTGCGCCACCAACAGTTCCAGGAATTCCACTTAAACTCTCTAAATTAGCTAAACCTTTTTCGAGAGTAAAAAGGACAAATTGATCCCAATCATCGCCAGCACTGACTTGGAGCATTCCCCCGCTGCAGGCATCAATTTCATATGAATTACCCGTTGTTTCAACTCGGATTACTGTCCCCTTAAAGCCGGCATCTGAAATTAAAACATTTGACCCTGCGCCCAGAATTAAAATCTCTTCCCCTGCATCATCTGCGGTAGAGATTGCTGCAATCAGGTCTGCCTCATTTTTCGCATGCACAATCTTTGATGCTGGTCCCCCAACATGCAGTGTTGTGTAATCTGAAAGGCTATCCATAGGTTAAGGCTAACGCCGTGGAACCAAGATCTCATTCTTCCCACGGAAGCGATCGAGTATTCGGTCATAAGTCTTCTTCGATTGAGCGTCTCGATATTCTGGTTCTGTGTCGTAATAGCCGTGATGACGAGCTTGCTCAAGGGGCAGATCCATTTGTAAGAGCCGGCCATAGCCCTGTCGAACTCTCAAGGAAAATTCGATATCGGCATTGCGATAGTAAGCAGCTCGAATATTAAATCCGGTTGCGCCAAGAGCGTCTTCGACTTTCATTGCCATGAAATAACTAAAAATGACGTCGACTTCGCCTGGACCAACATCGGTCACACTTCGCCATTCATCTTCGATATTGATGAGACCGCCATGCCAACCTATAACGCTCCATACATCTTCTTTAAATTTTTCAACAACTGGCGATATCGGATCACCGGTAAAAATCGTTGAAGGATCCATAATCACCATGATGGGTGAGGGGGAAAATTTTAAAAGCGTATTTGCAGCTTCGCCCCAGCCTGCGCCGCCCTGAATATGAATCACGATTGTACGATCATCGCTCTCGTTTGCCAGAGGCGCTACATCAATCTCGCCAAGCGCAAGAATGGCGATACACGTATCTTCAGGAGCAAATTTCTTTATGGCTTGAATCGATTTTGCAGCATCTTCAGTAAATCCATCAACAATAAGGCCGCATGTAACTGGATAGGTGAATTTAGAGATTCGGCGTAAATCTCCGATTCGCGCAACCGTGAGGTAGTTCTTGGTTGAACTCATAATAAAAAGGTGGCCTTGGCCATTCCTAGAACTTTAACGTCGTTACACATCGCAGTGAGATCTATTTTTACAATTTCGCCCTCGATGGCTGAAACTTTTGCGCTAAGAATTAGCTCAACTTCTTGATTGGCGGGAACGACGACTGGTTTTGTAAACCTAGCAGAGAAATCTCGAACCTTCTGACTTCCTCCTGCAACAATGCTCACGTAACGACCAGCTAGCGCCATAGTGAACATGCCGTGGGCAATAACATTTTCTAAACCTACCGACTTTGCAAAAGCTTCATCCTGGTGAATCGGATTTTGATCCCCGCTGGCATTTGCATACTCAACTAACTTGGCGCGATTTATAAAAAATGATTGGGGAGTAAGTTCATCGCCGACTGTGAAACTCATGCTCGAACCACCAAAGTTGACCAGGAAGAAATCACGAGCTCTTCTCCTGAATAAAGGTCTGAACGCACTGTCACAATTTCATTCCCAGCTAGCAAGCGAGCAGATTCAATAGTCGATGAGCATGTGATTTCATCTCCCGCTATTAACGGGCGCAAAATTTCAAAACGTTGGTCGCCGTGAACGACTCGAGTCCAATCCAGTCCAGATTCTTGAAGCAGAGTTTGAGATTCTGTCAGGGATATAGAAATTGAATAGGTAGGGGGCGCAACGGAAATATTTGGTTCGCCAATAGCGAGCGCAAAAGAGTTAATAGAATCCTGAGTGATACTTACTGTGTTGGCACCCTTGTAGGTGCGCCCGACAACGTCGGGATTAAGCATCTGCTTTAGCGAGTCTCGCGATGAAGCGTTGAAGACTTGCAACGTGGGCAGAACTTCTTCAACTCAAGACGATCTGGATCGTTACGACGGTTCTTCTTGGTGATGTAGTTACGCTCTTTGCAATCAACGCAGGCCATAGTGATCTTTGGGCGGACGTCCGCGCTCTTACTTGCCATTTGCTGAGCTCCCTTTAACTACGTGTTGCTGATTTACTCAAATCAAGAGCTGAAGATTACTTCACCCTCTGACTTTAGGAAAATTAAGAAAAACTGCGGAAAATCTGAGCGCATTTCACGCTCAGATTACCTTTTTCTACTTGTCCTACTTGCCTTACTTGCCCTACTTGTCTTGCCTTTGTAGCGGAGGCGGGATTTGAACCCACGACACAGCGATTATGAGCCGCTTGCTCTACCAAGCTGAGCTACCCCGCCGAGCCCCCAATCGGAATCGAACCGATGACCTTTTCCTTACCATGGAAACACTCTACCGACTGAGCT
>CAIVOW010000231.1 GCA_903907665.1 uncultured Actinomycetes bacterium
CCTTGGTAAACATCTGGAGTCCAAGAATGAAACGGAACGGCGCCAATCTTAAAAAGAAGTCCGACAGATAGAAAGGCGATACCAATAAGCAGAAATACATCGTTTGAGGTATTAGTTGAAATGGCAGTCGCGATTCCGTCCAGAGTAATACTGCCTGAGTACCCATAAAGAAACGCCGCCCCAAAAAGGAAGAACGCTGAGGAGAATGCTCCAAGTAAGAAGTATTTAAGGGCCGCTTCTTGAGAGAGCAAACGGCGGCGGCGAGAAAGGCCAGCCATAAGATACAAAGGTAGTGAGAGGACTTCGAGGGCGACAAATAAAGTAATGAGATCAGTTGCAATCGGGAAAAGAAGCATTCCACTTACGGCAAATAAGGTAAGTGGGAATACTTCAGTCTGCTGTTTTCCAGCCTGAATTGCCACGCGTTCTTCATCTGATCCAGGGACTGCAGATGCTTGCGCCGCAAAATTGTCTGTATCTGCGATGTAGAGCACCGCTATAAATGAGAGAATCAGAATGGTTCCTTGAATAAAAATTCCAACTCCATCAATTGCTACCGAAGCAACAGCTGCCGTTCTAGATGTTTGAGTATGAACTTTTAACAAATAAACAAAAGCAAGGAATAAAGTGCCGAGCGCGATAGTGGTCTGAATAGCCGCGCGGGAGCCCTTCTTGATGACTGCTTCAACAAGTACTCCAATTAGGGCGCCACCCAAAACAATGAGAATCGGTGCAAGTAGTGAATATGTTAAATGCGGTGCAGTCAGCATTATTTACCTGCCTTTGGTAGCGGATCTACAACGCCAGCATGCGTCATAACTTCATGCGAAGCAGGATTCAATACGTCAGTAATTGGTTTAGGGAAGAATCCGAAAATTACAAGAATTGCGATCACGGGAGCAATAGCAATTTTCTCACGAAGATTTAGATCTGTAAGTGACTCATTGCCTGGTGTTGTTGGGCCATGTAGGGAACGTTGCACTGTAAGCAGAACATAAAGGGCCGCCAATACAATTCCTGTAGTCCCAATGATTGCCGCAAGTGGATAACGAGTGAATGTTCCAACAAGTACTAGGAATTCACTCACAAAGCTAGATAATCCAGGTAGAGCTAGCGCTGACATTCCTGCAAGGAAGAATGCCCAAGCCATGACTGGTGTAACTCGTTGTAGCCCACCAAAATCCTCAATCTTGGTCGATCCGCGTCTTGATGCCATCCATCCAGCAACAAGGAATAGGGCGGCGGTCGAGAATCCATGGTTGACCATATATAAAGATGCACCAGTAAGTCCCTGAGAAGTCATTGCAAATATTCCAAGAGTGATGAAACCAAAGTGGCTAATGGATGTAAATGCAATTAACCCGTTGATATCTCGTTGACCAATGGCAAGGAAGGCGCCATAGAGAATAGAGATGAGTGAGAGAACAATGATTGCAGGTGTAAATGTATGCGCCGCATGTGGGAAGAGGGTGATACAAAAACGGATCATTCCGTATGTACCGACTTTATCTAGAACACCAAGTAATAAAACTGAAGTGGCTGGGGTTGCTGATTTAGCAGCTGTCGGTAGCCACGTGTGTAGCGGCCATAAAGGTGCCTTAATTGCGAACGCCACAAAGAATCCGAGGAAGAGCATATTTTCAGTAGCAGAATCGATATGAAGAGTCGAAAGTGCTTTTACATCGAAAGTTGAACCAATTTGGTTGGTAGCGATGACGTATGTACCAATTACTGCAGCCAACATTAGTAATCCACCAAGCAAGCTATACAGCAAGAATTTCATAGCGGCGGCGGCTCGTTCTCCCCGGCCGTATCCACCAATAAGGAAGTAGACAGGAATCAGCATCGCTTCAAAAATTACGTAAAACAAGAAGACATCAGTGGCAGCAAATACCCCAACCATCATTGTTTCAAGGGTCAAAATGAGTGCGTAATAAACGCGCGGTGACCAACGCCCATTTTCAGATTCATTCCAACCGGCGAGTAAAACAATTGGAACAAGAACAGTCGTCATCAAAATCAGGACCAGGGCAATGCCATCAATTCCGACAGCATATTTAATACCGAAATTTGAAATCCAATTACGTGACTCAACAAACTGCATTGCTGAAATTCCACGCTTGAAGCGAACTACCATCAGAATAGAAATCACAAGATCAATGACTGAAATAAAAATCGCGAATTGCTTAACAAGGTTTGTTGAACCCTTTGGAATAACAAATAGGCCAGCTACCCCAAGAAGAGGGATAAGTTCTAAAACGGTCAGGATACTCATAGTGTCACCATCCAAATAGTTGCGATGAGGGCTAGAACACCAATCACCATAATGAGTGCATAACTTCGTACATATCCATTTTGAATTTTGCGAAGCGCAACACCGCTAATTGCAACCACTCCACCAACTCCGCGAACGATGCCATCGATAAAGGTGTTATCAACAACCACTAAGAATCGGGTAAGCGCCTGCCCTGGTCGTACGAGGACTCGATCGTTGAAATCATCTTGCAACAAATCTCGCCGCGCAATTTTTGTAAATATCGATACATTCTGCGGCGCGTCAATAGCAACATTGCTGCGGTACTTAAGAATCGCAATTGCAACACCGATAGCCACTACGACAAGTGCGAGTAGTGAAACCACGGCTGCCGGAAGCAGTTCTTTGGCATCGCGCTCGGCTGATGCATTTACAACTGGAGCTAGCCAGTTCACTAACGCATGCCCTGAGTTAAAGAGGAATCCTGAAGCAACCGAACCGATTGAAAGTATGACCATGGGAATCCACATAAGAGATGGGGATTCGTGTGGATGCGCTTCATCATCCCAGCGCTTTGTACCAGTGAATGTAAGCACAATAACTCGGGTCATATAGAAGGCTGTAATTGCCGCGCCTAGCAAGGCGGCTCCCCCGACGATAATTCCTTTGGCTCCACCAGCATTAAATGCAGTCTCAATAATCTTGTCTTTCGAGTAGAAGCCTGCAAATGGTGGGACACCAATAATTGCTAAATAGCCAAGGCCAAAAGTCACCGCTGTAATCGGCATTATTTTGCCAATAGCACCGTAGCGACGCATATTTACTTCATCGTTCATGCCGTGCATGACCGAACCAGCGCCAAGAAACATACCTGCCTTAAAGAAACCGTGAGTTAATAGATGCATAATCGCAAAGGCATAACCAACTGGACCAAGTCCGGTTGCAAGAATCATGTACCCAATTTGAGACATTGTTGATGCTGCCAGCGCCTTCTTAATGTCATCTTTAGCAGTACCTACAAGAGCACCAAAGAGCAACGTAATTCCTCCGACAATGAGCACCATTGTCTGAGCAGTTGGAGAAGCATCAAAAACAAAATGAGAGCGAGTAATGAGATAAACGCCTGCGGTCACCATGGTTGCTGCGTGGATCAGAGCTGAAACCGGAGTTGGACCGGCCATCGCATCTCCAAGCCAGGACTGCAATGGGAATTGCGCTGATTTACCGGCAGCGGCAAGAAGCAACATGGCGCCGAGCGCCGTTAACGCCGCTGGTGATGCATGCGGTACGCCCGCTGCAACTCCAGTAAATGAAACCGAACCAAACTGTGCAAAAGCAATCATGATTGCAAGTGAGAGGCCTATATCTCCGACACGGTTTGCGACAAATGCTTTCTTTGCAGCCACGGCATATGTCGGCTTCTGATTCCAAAATCCAATGAGTAGGTACGAGGCAAGACCGACGCCTTCCCAGCCAACATAAAGATTGAGATAGGAATCTCCGAGTACAAGAAGCAACATCGCGGCAATAAAAAGATTGAGATAGGCGAAGAAGCGACGACGATCAATGTCGTGAGACATGTAAGCAATCGAATAAACATGAATAAGTGTGCCTACGCCGGTAATCAGAAGAACGAAACAGATAGAAAGTTGATCTAAAAGCAATGAAGCATGGACATTAAAGGAGCCTACTGAAATCCATGTGAATAAATCTTGAGTTGTAGCTCGGGCATCACCAGAACGTGATCGCATCGCAAAGAACTCAATAGCGGCAATGACAAAGGTTGAACCCGACACAAGTGTTGCAACAATATGTCCCCATTTATCAGCAATTCGCCCAAGAAGAAGAAGTATCGCTGAAGAAATAAGCGGTAACGCGATGAGATAAACCAAGTGTGATGAGGTAGTCATATCTATCGCTTCAACAAACTGGCGTCATCAACTGATGCCGATCGACGGGAGCGATAAATCGTAACGATAATCGCAAGACCAACCACTACTTCACAGGCAGCCACAACCATTGTGAAGAAGGAGGCAACTTGCCCCACCAAATCACCATTGATGCGGGAGAAAGTAACAAATGCTAAATTCGCTGCATTAAGCATGAGTTCTATGCACATAAAGACAACGATGGCATTTCGACGAACTACAACTCCGACGGTGCCAATGGTAAAGAGGAGTACAGACAGGTATAAGTAGTTTGAAATATCCAATTACTTCTCCTCCTCTTCGATTTCATTTAACTCAAATGGTTTAGAAGCGATCATGTCGCCGCGAGCTTCCAGAACCTTTGAAATTGAGGCTTCCGAAGGACTACCGTCTGGTCCCAGAGCTGGTACATCGACTGCATTGTGAAGTGCATAAACGCCTGAACCTGGAAGACCAGCCGCGTGTGCAAGGGATTCACCACGGAAACGAGCAATAGATAAATCGCGTTGAGTTGTACGAGATTTTGGTTTCTGGCTATGCGCTAGAACCATTGAACCAAGTGCGGCCGTAATCAAGAGTGCTGAGACAACTTCAAAAGCCCATACATACTTTGTAAAAAGTTCGTTAGCCAGCCCTTGAACATTGCCATCTCTGTTAACTGCGTCAAGTCCGAGTGAAGGGTGGTTCATTGTCGCTCGTCCAATAAGTGAAATCAGTAAGCCTGCAAGTCCAACAGCTGCGGAGATTGCAGCAGGCCGCTGGCCTTTAATATTTTCGATTAATGAGTCGGAAGAATCCACTCCAACCAACATAAGAATAAAAAGAAATAGCATCATGACTGCTCCGGTATAGACAACCACTTGAACAATTCCTAGAAACAGTGCGCCTTGGGCGATATAAAAAATTGCTAGTGTCACCATGACCCAAGCTAAAAGTAGCGCCGAGTGAACTGCCTTTTTTACTAATAACATACCTAGCGCTGCCGCAACGGCAAGCGGAGCCAAGATCCAAAACTGGACCACTTCTGGCGTTGCCGTTCTCCCAACGCTTAGGGATTCAAGGAAAAGATTATGCATGGGGTTCCGTGACTACTGTTATGTCTTTTATTTCGGTAGGGGCTTGTGAAGGATGACTACCTGTCACTTCGCCCTTGTAATAAGAAGTATCGGTTGTACCTGGATACATTGGGTGTGGAGGTTGCAACATGCCAGCCCTAAGTGGTGCCAGTAAATCTTCTTTTTCAAAAATTAATTTGCCGCGATTATTATCTGCAAGCTCATATTCATTTGTCATGGTTAGCGCTCGAGTTGGACAAGCCTCTATGCAGAGACCACAGAAAATGCAGCGTAGGTAATTAATTTGATAGACCTTACCGAAACGCTCCCCTGGAGAAAATTGTGCATCTGGAGTGTTATCGCCAGCTTCGACCAAAATTGCATCCGCTGGACAAGCCCAAGCACATAGTTCACAGCCAATGCACTTCTCTAAGCCATCCTCATAGCGGTTGAGTTGATGGCGACCATGAAAACGCTCAGCTGTTTCCTCGCGTTCTTCTGGATAAGAAACAGTTTCAACTTTTTTAAACATAGTGATGAAAGTGAGCCAAAAACCTTTAAGTTGCGTGAAGAAAGGTGAAGGAACTTGCTCGGGAATATGAATACTTTCGCGAACTGCCTTCTCAATACTGAAATCCTCAGACATTGATTTCCTCCGGTCCGGTTTTAACCTGTGAAGTGAGTGTAGGAACTGGGAATGATGGCGCCGGGAAAGATTTCAATATCTCTGCATCTTCACGTTTATTCTTCGCATTGGAACGATCGAGAAGTGAAGTTGCTGCAAAAACCAATAACAGAATTCCAAAAGTAAAGGCAATAATGACGAATCGCGGTGCGCCTTGAAGTGACATCACACGAAGTGTCGAAACAACCATGATCCAAAGGAGGCTGACTGGAATAAGTACCTTCCAACCAAATTTCATAAATTGGTCATAGCGAAGACGAGGTAGCGTTCCGCGCAACCACACAAATACGAAGAAGAATGCGATTACCTTCGCAAAGAACCAGACCATCGTGAACCAACCACCTAGCCAGTTTTCAGTAAAACCAAGACCGGGTAGCGCGTGGTATCCGCCGAGGAAAAGTGTTGTTGCTAGTGATGAGACCCCAACAATGTTCACGTATTCTGCTAAGAAAAATAGCGCAAATTTAAGTGAAGAATATTCAGTATGGAATCCGCCTACGAGTTCACCTTCGGCTTCAGCAAGATCAAAGGGAGCGCGATTGGTTTCACCGACCATAGAAATCATATAAATAATGAATGATGGGAAGAGCACAATGCCAAACCACCATTTATTCTGAGCATCAACGATTGCTGAAGTCGACATAGACCCTGAATAAATAAATACCGCCACGAGTGAAAGTCCCATTGCGACTTCATAAGAAATTACTTGTGCGCTAGAACGCAGTCCGCCGAGCAGTGGATATGTAGACCCGGAAGACCAACCAGCAAGGACAATTCCATACACACCTACTGAAGCGATTGCCAAAACATATAAAACACCGACAGGAAGGTCGGTAAGTTGCATTGCAGTCTTATGGCCGAACAGTGAAACTTTGCCAGTCATAGGTATGACGGCAAAGGCCATAAAACAGGTTGTGGCCGAAATAATTGGGGCAATCACAAAAACAATTCGATCTGCAGCTTTTGGAATGAGATCTTCTTTGAGGGCAAGCTTTACTCCATCGGCAAGACTTTGAAGCAGGCCAAATTTTCCAGTGCGGTTAGGCCCAAGGCGTACCTGCATGCGAGCAACGATTCTGCGCTCTGCCCAGATAGCCATCAGCGTTGCGAGCACGCAGATCACAAAGACCAACAGACACTTAACAAGAATGACCCAACCCGGATCTGAACTAATTAACTCTGCATTTGTCATGCTTTCACCACCGTTACAAGAATTCCCTGTGCAGCGCCAAAGGTAGTAATGGCTTGTGAGCCTTCTGAATTCCGTGGAATCCAGATTGACTCATCTGCAATGTCTGCAATATGTGCTGGCAAAATCATCGATCCTCGTTCATTACTTAACTTAAGAAGATCTCCGCTATTAACGCCCAAAGCTTCAGCACGCGAAGAAGAAATTACAACAACAGATTTTCTCGCAGTTCCAGCAAGATTCTCTTCCCCTACTTGAAGCGATCCTAAATCAATGAGTTGGCGCCAAGAATGCAGTACTGCCTCATTACCTTGAGGGCTTGGCAAAGTATTTTTTGCGCTCTTTGCAACCTTTGGCTTCGATGCTTTCGCTCCATCCCACTTGCCAAGAGCCTCAATTTCTTTAGCTGCGGCAGTAACGGATGGAAGGGAAATTGGTTTCTTCATTTCATCAGCAATCATAGAAAGTATGCGAACATCGCTACGAGTTAAGGTGCCTTCAATTGCTTGATCGAATTTGCGAGCACGGCCTTCCCAGCTCAAGAAAGTTCCAGCTTTTTCTGTCACAGCAGCAACAGGAAGCACAACATCTGCAATAGCAGTCACGGCGCTATGCGATATCTCAAGTGAGAGAACGAAAGTGTTTAGTAGTTGACCAAGCGCTTCTGCTGAAATATCAACGGGATCAACTCCGCCGATAACAACTGCATTTAAGCCACCTTCAGTATTCAATGAAGCCAATATTTCAGAAGTTGAACGTCCAAGTTCTGTAGGCAGTGAATCAACTCCCCACACACTTTGGACATCTACTCGAGCAGCTGCTTTTGATATTGGGCGGCCACCAGGAAGTAAATTCCCAATAGCGCCGGCTTCAAGTGCGCCACGCTCTCCTGAGCGACGAGGAACCCATGCAATTTTTGCAGTTGTATGTGCGGCAATTTCAGAGAGCAGCCCAGGAACTTCGGCTGCACGTTCGCCGACTAGAACAATGGATTTTTCGGTCAAGTTCGTTACGTCAACAAATGAGGCGAGCAGAGTTGCCTTCAATTTATCGCTACCGCGGCTCTTAAATGGCGCAACAGTTGATACTGGTAACGCACGCTTTCGTACCTGCTTATAGATACGCAAGAAGATGATTGGTGACTCATCTTCTGGTTCAAAATTCACAAGGACTACATGATCTGCCTTATCAATATCTGCATAGGTTGCCTGCGAATCTATTGCCACTGATGCCAAAAATTCTGCTTCCTCATCGGAGTGCGGACGTGCGCGAAAATCAATATCGTTTGTACCAAGTACAACGCGTGCAAACTTGCTATATCCATATGCGTCTTCAACGCTTACGCGTCCTCCAACAAGTACGCCCGCACGTTTTCCACTTAATCCCTCAGCCACGCGAGCGAGAGCTTCGGGCCATGAGGCTTCCCGCAATTCACCATCATCGCCACGTATCAGTGGACTAGTAACGCGCTCTTTACTTGAAATATATTTAAAAGCCCAACGACCCTTATCGCAATTCCACTCTTCATTTACTGATGCATCATCTCCGGCAAGGCGGCGAAGTGTTTTACCTCGGCGTACGTCGGTGCGAAGTGCACAACCAGAAGCGCAATGTTCGCAAGCTGAAGGTGTTGAAACTAAATCAAATGGGCGCGCACGGAAACGATAAGAAGCGCCAGTAAGTGCGCCTACCGGACAAATCTGAACTGTATTTCCAGAAAAATAAGAATTGAATGGTGATTTTTCATAAATACCAACCTGCTGTAACGCACCACGTTCATTTAAAGTAATAAATGGATCTCCGGCAATTTCTTCAGAGAAGCGGGTGCATCGCGCACAAAGAACGCAACGTTCGCGATCAAGTAAAACCTGTGAAGAAATATTGATTGGCTTTTCAAATGTCCGCTTCACTCCAGTAAAACGCGACTCGGCCTGGCCATTACTCATCGCCTGATTTTGAAGTGGGCACTCGCCACCTTTGTCACAAACTGGACAATCTAGTGGGTGGTTAATGAGCAGCAACTCCATAATTCCCTTTTGCGCTTTTTCTGCGACCGGAGAAGTGAGTTGTGTTTTTACAATCATGTTTGGCTCAACTGGAATAGTGCACGATGCCTGCGGCTTTGGGAAGGCACGTCCGTTAATTTCCACATCAACTAAGCATTGGCGACAAGCTCCAGCAGGAGCAAGAAGTGGGTGGTCACAAAAACGCGGAATCTGAATTCCAAGTTTTTCTGCCGCGCGGATAATGAGCGTTCCTTTCGGAACACTTACTTCAAATCCATCAATAACGACGGTGATCATTTCAACTGCTACTTCGGTCGTCATGCGCGCACTCCTGCAAATAGCGTTGATGCAACAGGATCAAATGGGCAACTTCCAAGATCTAAGTGACGCTGATATTCCTCACGGAAATACTTCATCGAGGAGATAATGGGGCTTGCTGCGCCATCGGCTAGTGCGCAAAATGAACGACCAGCAATATTGTCGACGATATCGAGTAATTTATCGAGATCTGCCGATACTCCACGACCAGCCTCAAGTTCCTTAAGAGCTTGGACCAGCCACCAAGTTCCTTCGCGGCATGGCGTGCACTTTCCGCAAGATTCGTGTTTATAAAACTCAGTCCATCGCAAAACAGCCCGAACAACACATGTCGTTTCATCAAAAATTTGTAACGCTTTAGTTCCAAGCATTGATCCAGCAGCCCCAACGCCTTCATAATCAAGTGGAACATCAAGATGCTGGTCGGTAAACATTGGCGTGGATGATCCACCAGGTGTCCAGAACTTCAATGTATGACCTTCGCGAATTCCACCAGCCATATCTAGAAGTTCGCGTAAGGTAATTCCAAGCGGTGCTTCAAACTGTCCTGGATTTTTTACATGCCCAGAAAGAGAGTACAAGGTAAAACCCTTGCTCTTCTCAGTGCCCATGCCTTGGAACCACTTAACTCCATTGGCAACAATTGCAGGTACTGACGCAATTGACTCAACATTATTAACAACCGTTGGGCGCGCATAAAGGCCGGCGATTGCAGGGAATGGAGGGCGAAGTCGAGGTTGGCCACGAAACCCCTCGAGAGAATCGAGCAACGCAGTTTCTTCTCCGCAAATATATGCACCTGCGCCAGCATGTAAAACAAGCTCTAAGTTAAATCCTTTTTTATCAATATTATTTCCAAGTAATCCCGCCGCATAAGCGTCTTCAATAGCTTGCTGAACACGACGAAAAATATGAACCACTTCTCCGCGTAAGTAAATGAATGCATAGTTCGCGCGAATTGCGTAGGAAGCAATAATGATTCCTTCGATCAAAACGTGTGGGTTTGCCATTAGCAACGGCATGTCTTTGCACGTTCCTGGTTCAGATTCGTCAGCGTTAACAACGAGATAATGTTCTTTGCCGTCGTTCTGAGGAATAAATCCCCACTTCATTCCGGTTGGGAAACCCGCCCCACCGCGGCCTCGGAGTCCTGAATCTTTTACCAATTGAATTACTTCATCCGGCTCCATCTTGAAAGCTTTAGCCACAGCCTTGTAGCCGCCATTGCGGCGGTAACCATCAATCGTAAATGAATCTTCTTCATCCCAATTGGCGGAAAGTACTGGGGTTAACTTTTTCATTTCGCCTCTTTCGATATTTTCAAACCAAGCTTTGACGGCTCGCCAGCTGATACACCTTCACCGGAAAGGCCATCTGAAATTCCAGCTAGGACAGCTGAGTTCTCTTTCCAAGTGCGAAGCGAATTAGGCCCACGTGTTGGTGCAGGTGGATTTCCGGCTTTCGCCGCATCAACAAAATCTTTAACACTTTGTGGAGTCTGATTGTCAAAGAACTCCCAATTGACCATAACTACTGGGGCATAGTCGCAAGCGGCGTTGCACTCAATACGCTCAAGTGAAACTTTTCCATCTTTTGTAACTTCATCACTTTCAATTCCAAGATGTTCAGATACCGACTTATAAATCTCATCGCCGCCCATTACAGCGCACAAAGTATTTATGCACACGCCAACGTGATACTCACCAACAGGCTCAGTCTTATATTGAGTATAGAAAGTTGAGACTGCAGTTACTTCTGCAGTCTCTAGTTCAAGCTTCTTAGCGATGAGTTCAATTCCTTGTGAAGTGACATAGCCATCTAAGGACTGTACGAAATGTAGTAGCGGCATTACCGCAGATCGCTTCCGTGGATAACGAGCAATAATTGAATCCATTGTTAAAAGATTTTCGTGTGAATATGACATTAGCGATCAACACCTCCCATTACAGGATCAATTGATGCTACCGATGCGATGACGTCAGCAATCATTCCGCCTTCACACATCGCTGCTGTGGCTTGAAGATTATTAAAAGAAGGTTCACGGAAATGAACTCGATATGGTCGTGTGCCACCGTCAGACACGGTATGAACTCCAGTCTCTCCTCGAGGAGATTCAACAGCTGCATAAGCCTGGCCAGCAGGAACTCGGAAACCTTCAGTAACAATTTTAAAGTGATGGATGAGAGCTTCCATCGACTCTCCCATTATTTTGCGGATATGTTCAAGCGAGTTACCCATTCCATCTGGGCCAACAGACATCTGTGATGGCCAAGCAATTTTCTTATCGGCAACCATAACTGGTGCGCCAGCAAGCTTCTCGAGATTATCGCAACACTGCTCGATGATGCGAAGTGATTGTTCGAGTTCGCCCATGCGAACGAGGAATCGTCCATATGCATCAGCGGTGTCGGCAGTGATCACATCAAAGTTGTAATTTTCATAACCAGAGTAAGGCTGGGACTTGCGAAGATCCCAAGGCATACCAGCGGCACGAAGAATCGGGCCAGTAATGCCAAGAGTCATGCAACCAGCTAAATCAAGATAACCAATATCTTTGGTTCGCTTCATCCAAATGGAATTTCCTACGAGCAACGTTTCATTATCTTTAAAATTCTTACGCATCTCTTTACATGCTTCACGAATGCGTGAAACTGATTCTTGTGGAACATCCTGCGCTACTCCACCTGGACGGATATAGGCCATATTCATACGCAAACCAGATACTTCTTCAAAGATATCTAGAACTGTTTCGCGCTCTCGGAATGCGAAGAACATGGGTGTAATCGCGCCTAACTCAAGTCCACCAGTACCAAAACAGACCATATGCGAGGAGATGCGATTAAGTTCCATCATCAAGACGCGAATAACTTGGGCGCGTTCTGGTATTTGTTCATGAATATCCAAAAGTTTCTCAACCGACATGCAATACGCAGTTTCATTAAAGATCGGCGCTAGGTAATCCATGCGAGTTACATATGTGACACCTTGTGTCCATGTGCGATATTCGGTGTTCTTCTCAATTCCGGTATGAAGATAACCAATTCCGCAACGAGCTTCTGTAACAGTTTCACCTTCTAGCTCAAGAATTAAACGCAATACTCCGTGCGTCGAAGGATGCTGAGGGCCCATGTTGACAACAACGCGTTCCTCTTTTGTTGCACCAATCTCAGTAGATAAATCGCTCCAGTCGCCACCCGTTACGGAATAAACCCGACCTTCGGTGGTCTCTGTCGCAGAAGCGTATGGATCAAATGTCATTGGTAACTCCTACGTTCACTAGGAGCTGGAAAAGTTGCGCCTTGGAATTCAATTGGAATTCCACCGAGTGGATAATCTTTTCGTTGCGGATGACCGACCCAATCATCTGGCATCAAGATACGAGTAAGTCCAAGATGGCCATCGAAAATAATTCCGAACATGTCAAAGGCTTCGCGTTCGTGCCAGTTATTACCTGCCCAAACTTCAACGAGTGAAGGGATGTGTGGGTCAGCATCTGGTACCGAAACTTCTAAACGAACTCGACGATTATGTGTCATGGAAAGTAATGGATAGACCATATGTAATTCACGACCAACTTGATCTGGGTAATGCACTCCACTTACTCCAAGACACATTTCAAATTGTAATTTTGGATTATCGCGAAGATTCCGCGCGACCTCTTCCAACTTTTCTCGCTTTACATGCAGCGTTAATTCACCGCGATAAACGACCACGGCCTCAATAGCTTCACTAAATTGCGGGTAAGCACGCTCTAAATCATCGGTAAGTTCATCGAAATAACTGCCATATGGGCGTTCAGATGAACCAGTCGATGCGCCAGTTTTAGCTAAGCCACCGAAACCTGAAGTGTCACCTGTGCCTTGAACGCCAAACATTCCATCATCGTGCGTCATGCAAGAAGCCCTTTATGCGCATGTGATGGTTGCGAAGCGAGCGCAGCAGCTTCTACCTCGCGGATAATTTGCTCACGATTTGAGCCTAGTTTTTCACTTCCAATTTGTTCGTGCAATTTAATAATTGCATTCATCAACATCTCTGGGCGTGGAGGACAACCTGGTAAGTAAATATCTACGGGGACAATATGGTCAACGCCTTGAACGATGGCATAGTTATTAAACATTCCGCCAGAGGAAGCACACGCTCCCATAGAAAGTACCCACTTTGGCGCTGCCATTTGATCATAAATTTGACGCAAAACAGGGGCCATTTTATTTGAGACTCTGCCGGCCACGATCATGAGATCGGCTTGGCGAGGTGAAGCACGGAATACTTCCATTCCAAATCGTGACAAGTCATATTTTGCTGTTGTGGTCGCCATCATTTCAATCGCACAACATGCAAGTCCAAAAGTTGCGGGCCAAAGAGAATTCTTTCGCATATAGCCCGCGAGTTTCTCTACTGTTGTAAGTAGAAACCCGCTTGGTAATTTCTCTTCAATTCCCATTTAATCCCAATCCAATCCGCCGCGACGCCAAACATATGCATAAGCAACGAAGACAGTCAGGATGAAAATCATCATTTCCACGAGTCCAAATACACCGAGCTTGTCGAAGGTAACAGCCCATGGGTAGAGAAAAACAATTTCAATATCGAAAACTATAAAAAGCATTGCGGTAAGGAAGTACTTCACTGGGAAGCGCCCGCCTCCGAATGCTTGCGGGGATGGTTCAATTCCACACTCATAAGCGTCGGCTTTTGCTCTGTTGTATCGCTTCGGTCCAGATACTGCGGCGGCGCCAACAGAGAAGACGGCGAAGCCAAAACCAATAGCGGCGATCGCAAGAATCGGGATATAAGGATTCATGATGCCGCCAGTCTACGGGGCAATCGGTTGGGAAGGAATTTGGCGTGCGTCACATTGACTCATATTGACCCAAATTTAGACACTTTTAGCGCTCTTTCCCCGGCTTATGGCCAATATGAATCGCGACAATTCCGAAAGTTAAGTCCTGCCAGCCAACTCTCTCCCAGCCTGCAGATTCCATTATGTGAGCTAGCCCCTTTTGATTCGGCCAGGCCTGAATGGACTGAGCCAAATAAACATAAGCATCGGGATTGGAGGCAGTTTTCTTTGCGATTACTGGAAGTGCCCCCATTAAATATTTCATGTAAATCAATCTCAATATTCGATTTGTGGGATGGCTAAATTCGACAACCACCATGCGGCCACCAGGTTTTACAACTCGAAGTGATTCTGCAAGAGCGGCTTTGGCATCGTTAGTATTTCGCAATCCAAATGAGATTGTTGCAACATCAAATTCATCGCTGCCAAAAGGTAACTTCAGCGCATCACCTTGAATAAAGGTAAGGCCGGGATTTCGCTTACGTCCTGCTTCAATCATTCCCTGTGAAAAATCCAGGGCGACGACATCGGCCCCTGCATCAGCAAGCGGCCTGCTAGATGAGCCAGTCCCTGCGGCAATATCTAGAATTTTCATTCCTTTGGCGGGGTCAATGATTGACGAAGCCACTCTGCGCCAAGCTTTTGTTCGGTTGAGGCTAAGAAGGTCATTTATGAAGTCATAGCGTTTAGCGACATCATCAAACATCGCCGCGACTTCTTGAGGATCCTTATTTAGATCAGCTTTTTTACCCACGCGTACATTCTTCTCGGAGTACGCTTTATTCACAAATCCGGGAAGGAAACAGCCACAATGAGCACTCCACTTCAACCAACGCTTCGATACGCACTCATAACTAGAACTACCGCAGCAACCAATGTCGCACTCGCCCTCGCAGGAGTTGCATTCGTCTCGTTGATGGCCCAGCTCTCATTCCCGTTACCTGGCTCACCCGTTCCCTTTACCGGCCAAACTCTTGCAGTTCTCCTCCTAGGTACTGCTTATGGCGCCAATCTCGGTCTTGCCACAATCTCTCTTTATATTGCTATGGGCGTTGCGGGACTGCCGCTATTTACTCAAGGAACTCATGGCCTCTCGCATCTGACCGGTGCAACAGGTGGTTACCTAGTTGGAATGGCCTGTGCATCATTTATCGCAGGCTATCTTGCTGAAAAGAAATATGATCAACGCTTCTCAACTGTCATACCAACAATGATTCTTAGTAACGTTGTAATTTTTACTTTCGGGCTACTGTGGCTTCAGCATGCAACGGGAAAAACATGGAGTTGGACCTTCGCACATGGATTTACGCCATTTATTGCTGGCGAAGCACTTAAAATTGCGATTGCAAGCACATCCTTGCCGGTTGTATGGAGATTCATTAGCCGCCTAAAGTAAGGGCGTGGCCAACCGTATTACGACTGAGATTTTGGGTGAACTTCCCGTACTCAGCAAGCTAGCTACGACATCCCCACTATCGACTTCATGGATTCGTGGCGGTGATGGCTTAATTGGATTTGGTATTTACAAATCTCATACAGTTACTGGGCCTAAGCGATTTACAGATGCATCTCAATGGTGGAGAAATGAACTTTCTCAATTAGACATTCATAACAACGTTCATGGCAGCGGTACGGGCCCAATTCTTTTTACATCGTTCTCGTTTCTTGAATCAGAGAAGTCCGAATTAGTTATCCCACAAATAATTGTTGGTCGAAAAGGTGGCAAGTCTTGGATTACGTGGATTGGGGATTCTCAGCAACCTCAACTCGAAACACAAATCTCTGCGCAACAATCACATGCCCTTACTTGGGTTCCTGGATCACTTAGTGAAGATGAGTGGAAAGGGCGCGTTTCACTTGCGGTTGAGCGAATTAAACGTGGTGAGCTGGAAAAAGTAGTTCTTGCCCGAGATATCAGCGCTCAGAGCAATGAGGTGATTAACCCACAAACGTTGATCCAAAGATTAGAAGCTGAATACCCAACTACCTGGGTATTTCTAGTTGAAAACTTAGTTGGTGCAACACCTGAACTTCTTGTGCGCCTCAGTAAATCTTTAGTTACCTCGCGAGTACTCGCTGGAACCATTAGAAAAACCGGAGATGAGGCTAAAGATTTAGCTTTGGCTGCAACCCTGGCTAAATCATCTAAGGACCTTGAAGAACATGAATACGCGGTGAGATCTGTTGCAGAGGAGCTCGCACCATTTTGTTCTTCAACGAATGTGCCTGAATCACCCTTTGTTTTACATCTATCCAATGTCATGCATTTAGCTACAGATGTCACGGGTGTAGTAAATGAATCAGCAACACCGGTGGATATGTTTACAGTGATCAAAGCGCTCCATCCTTCAGCGGCAGTATGTGGGACACCAACCGATATCGCTCGAGAAGTTATTAATGAAATTGAGAGCATGCACCGTGGCCGGTATGCAGGCCCTGTTGGTTGGATAGATGCTCGCGGTGATGGCGAAGTCGGAATAGCACTTCGATGCGGTGCGCTATCTAAGGATATGAAAAATATTCAACTTTTCGCCGGCTGCGGAATAGTCGCTGGCTCAATTGCCGAAGATGAACTAGCTGAAAGTCAGGCTAAATTAATGCCCATGCGCACAGCGCTCGCAACTCTCTGATGCAATTCCTTTAAGACACGTGCATTCTCTTGGCGATCCGGTACCTCTACAAGAACAAAATGGAGCCCTTCGCGATGGAAAGTACGTTCTAAATCACTAACCGTCTTTACTTTCTCAACTGAATATCCAAATCCTTTAATAATTGATTCGATATTGAGATTATGCGGCGTTCCAAAGACTCTTTCAAAACCTTGCACTCCTGCTTGTGGCAACGTTGAGAAAATTCCACCACCGTTGTTATCAATGATAAAAATTGTGTGATTCATCTGTTGCGTATTAACTAACGCCGATAAATCATGTAAAAATGTTAGATCTCCGAGTACTGAGTAGGTTCGCTCATAAACCGTTGAGATTCCAAATCCTGTTGAAATATTTCCATCAATTCCGGCAAGTCCCCGATTTGAAAAAACGTGTACGCCCTTTCGAGGTTCTGCAAATGCTTCCATATCGCGTACCGGCCTAGATGAGCCTATAAAAACTGCAGATTCTGTAGGCAAATTTTTTGCAATTGTCCTGGCAGCTAATTGCTCTGACCAATCTAACTCAATTGCCGTACGAGCTAATTCACCAGCAGATTTCCATTGCGCGACCCAAGTTTTATCTAACGTGGGCGCAGAAATTTCTGGAACGCTAAATAGAATATCGGTCGCTTCCCGCTTGGTATCAATTTCCTGCGCGCGAGGATCAACCACGATAATATTTTTACATTGGGCAATATATGAATTTATGCTTCGAGAAAGTGTCGTTCTTCCAATAACAATTACTTGATCAGCTTTAAGGGATTCTCGTAAGTCTGCGTCAGCTAAGAAAAGTGCTGCATGTGGCACGGCTGTTGGGAACGATAAGGGATCTTCAGCGATAAGCGGAATTCCGGATTTTTCTACAACACTACGCAAAAATTCTGTCGGCGCACCTGCGCGATCATGGCCAACAATAATTACTGAACGCGAAGCGGCTACAAGATCTCCACTTGTGGAAGCAATTTTTTCGAATGTCTCAGGATGGATACCAGAGAGCCAATCTGATTCTTGCGTCGTACTGAGAAGTGGCTCATCAAATTGGATATTTAAATGAACTGGACCAGCTTGCAACAGAGCAGAGCAATCAATAATTTCTGCTGTATCAATTGTTTGAATCGGAGCTAAAATTCCTGCCTGTAAAGTTGTTTGATTAGCACCAGTTTTGCGCAGACGAGCCGGACGATCTGCGGTAATAAAAAGAATATTATTTCTTGAGTGGTATGCCTCTAACGCAGCTGGATGATAATTTGCTGCAGCAGTTCCGCTTGTGCAAATAACTGCCACATACTTGCCGCTAGCTTTTGCGATTCCAAGCGCATAAAAAGCAGCGCCCCGCTCATCAATACGTATATGGACTTCAATCAAGCCTTTGGCTTCGGCCTCATGAAGTGCAAGAGAGATAGGTGCGTTACGAGAGCCCGGGGATAGCACAAAATCACTAATACCTAACTCAATTAACTGTCGCACTATCGAGTGAGCAAGATGGGTTGCAATCATTATTCCCATTCCTCCCACTCCCGAATAATTTCAACTACTCGATTCTTCCACCATTCTTGGCGCTCTTCACTCGCGCGATATTTCTCAATCAGGGCGAAATTAGGCTCCACGCGAGAAACTGCAAGTGAACCGGAGCGCGCGATAAGTGGTGGCTCGCAAATATCAGACTCTAGAAGCGCCACAGTCCCCAACCCGCACGCATAGTCGAGCTCTTCAAATGAGGCAGCTAACGCAAGAGAGTGTGAAATACCAATTCCTGTATCGAGCGCACTAGATACAACTACGGCCAAGCCCGCTTCCCGAGCGATTTTATGCGCTTGCGCGAAACCTCCACTTGGGGCCCATTTAATTATGGCTATATCTGCCACGTTTTTGAGTTGAGAATGGTCACTTCCTAAGTGCTTGCGGATCGACTCATCTACCGCAATCTTCATAGGAATTTCGGATTTAAGTTTAGCTAAGTCAGTTAGTTCAGCACATGGTTGTTCGATATATTCAAATACTTTTCCAAAACGCAGATTAAAATCGTGCAAGTGAAGTAACGCTTCCTCAAGGCTCCACGAACCATTTACATCTAGGCGTATTTTTGCCTCTGGCAAAATATTAAGAGTTTCTTCAACTAATTCAGATCCAGATAAAAAATCATCAACCTTAATTTTGACAGTCGTAGTGCCTTCAAAACGCTTTAGTATTTCAGCAACATTATCAACCGGAACTTTTGGAAGTGTGGCATTGACGTGAATAGTGTCGCGATAAAGATGGGGCCATGGGCTATTCGAAGCTTCTAGCGCCGCTCTCAACCACGCGTCAGATTCCTTTGGCCCATATTCAAGGAAAGGTGAAAACTCACTCCAACCATGTGAGCCTTTAAATAATGCTACTTCGCGAATTTCAATTCCACGAAAGTCTGTGCGCGTAGGAATAGCGATAACAGTGAAGTCAGCAAATACATCTTCTGGAAAGTAATCCATGATTGTTACGGGCGCTTGGGAAACTTCCCGAAATTTGGTTCACGTTTCTCTTGATAAGCGTTACGGCCTTCTTGGCCTTCCTCTGTGAGATAAAAGAGAAGTGTTGCGTCCCCAGCAAGTTGTTGAACGCCAGCCAGACCGTCATCTGCCGCATTTAATCCGGCCTTCAAAAGTCGAAGCGCCATTGGTGAATGTCTCAGAATTTCTCGGCACCAAGAAACTGTTTCTGCTTCCAACTGTGAAAGTGGAACTACGGTATTTACAAGTCCCATCTCAAGTGCTTCTTGTGCATCGTATTGTCTAGCAAGGAACCAGATTTCCCGGGCTTTTTTCTGACCAATGTGCGCGGCTAATAAACCTGCGCCATACCCGCCATCAAAAGATCCGACCATGGGACCTGTCTGTCCAAATTTTGCATTCTCTGCAGCAATCGTTAAATCACAGACCACGTGAAGTACGTGCCCACCGCCTATTGCCCAACCTGCAACCATCGCAATGATTGGTTTTGGAGTACGTCGAATTTGTACTTGAAGATCTAAAACATTCAAACGACCAATACCTTTTTTACCCAGAGCATCTGAGCCGATATATCCATCGTCACCTCGAACATTAATATCTCCACCGGAACAAAATGCTTCATCGCCCGCACCTGTAAGAATGATTACTCCAACTTGATCATCATCGCGTGCTAAATCAAATGCAATTCGAAGTTCAGCGAGAGTTTCAGGGCGAAATGCATTACGAACTTCAGGACGATTGATGGTTATCTTGGCGATTCCTTCGGCCACAAGGTAAGTGATATCTGTAAAACTCTCGCCTCCCGCGCCCACTTCCCAAGCAGGGATGGACCGGCTACCAAATTCGCGTTTTATTGGCTTGCTCATAGGGGTAGCCTACGATGGTCATGGATAACTTTTCACAACTCGAATCAGGTCTCCCAACCAGAGAACTCCTCCACATTACGCCTGAGTGGGAGATCCCGCAGGTTATGAAGGCTCTGAAAGCTGCGCTGGATGGCACCGGACCGGCGCTAACTTTTGGCCAGACATCGCGCCAGCTAGTTCCACATAACTGCGCCGTCGTTATTCCAACGAGTGGGTCGACCGGAGAGCCAAAAGATGTTGCCCTTTCTGCGGCTGCATTACAAGCAAGTGCGAAAGCTGCCCACGAATACCTTGAAGCTAAACCAGGAGATCGATGGTCGCTGCTCCTTCCTATTACACATATCGCAGGAATTAATGTTTTGGTTCGCGCCATTGAACTTGGAAGTGAACCGGTCGATATGACTACGGATGCAGATTTCACGGCAATTGTTCCTACCCAACTTCATCGTGCACTTCATGGAGAAGCACAGCTTCTGCGCCATTTACAAAATACAAAAGCAGTTCTTGTCGGTGGGGCGGCATCAAGTGAAGCGCTATTAGAGCAGGCAAGAAATGCAGGTATCAATACTGTTACGACATATGGAATGTCTGAAATGAGCGGTGGTTGCATCTATAACGGACTACCTCTAGCTGGAGTGAAAGTTCAAATTGGAAGTGGTGGGGCGATTGAACTTGCTGGCGATATGCAAGCACTTGGATATTTAAATGCTCCTCAACTTTGGAGTGAAGTAACTCATGACGAGTGGTTTACGACAAGTGATAGTGGCGAAATTTTGGGTGGGCAAGTAATTGTGACTGGCAGGCTAGACGATCAAATTAATACCGGCGGAAAGAAAATATCACTCTCGTTGATTGATAATTTCCTCCATGACACATTCCCACGTCAACGATTTGCCACACTTGCTCTACCAGATAAAGAATGGGGAGAAAAACTTGTTCTCGTAGTTGACGGGTCTTTAGATCAAAATTTGATTAAGGAGGCGCTTAGGTCTGCATTTGGCGGGCATGTTGTTCCTAAAGAAATACTTTTTAATATCGAGATTCCACTTATTTCTATTGGTAAGCCTGATCGGAAGAAATTACGCGAATTATTTGAGAAGATTGCTTAATGATTTCTACCTGGATTGCTGGGGCTCGCCCGCGCACATTACCAGCGGCAATTTCGCCAGTAATTGTTGGTAGCGCCTTATCATTTCGAATCGCAGATAACGTTAGTTACGTTAACGCACTTCTTGCACTTCTCGTCAGCCTCTCCCTCCAGATTGGCGTTAATTACGCGAATGACTACTCAGATGGAATCAAAGGAGTAGATGAGAAGCGAGTTGGGCCAGTGCGCCTTGTTGGAAGTGGGCTTGCCACTGCAGCTGCGGTAAAACGTGCAGCATTTATCTCTTTCGGGTTTGCTTCGATAATAGGTTTCATTCTTGCTGCCCGAACTTCATACATTCTTATCCCCGTGGGAGTCCTTGCCATCATTGCAGCGTGGACTTATACGGGAAGTTCTAAACCATATGGCTATCGTGGATTTGGCGAAATTTCAGTCTTCCTGTTCTTTGGAATAGTGGCAACTGTAGGTACCTACTTTGTCGCGAGCTCGGCACTCGCATGGCAAGCGCTTCTTTTTTCACTTCCCGTTGGCGCGCTATCGTGCGCAATCCTGGCAATTAATAATCTTCGAGATCTGCCTAAAGATGCCTTGGTTAACAAACGCACGCTTGCAGTGCGAATGGGAGATTCACGTGCTCGCTCATTCTTTCTCTCGCTCTTACTTTTCGCCCATCTCTCAAGTATCGCTGGGGTAGTTGTAACACCCTGGGCAATTGCTACATTGGCTTTGCTGCCAATTACGGTCCAAATCACACGCTCAATTCAGGCTGGTTCACAGGGAGTAGATTTGATTCCACTCTTAGGTAAGACTGGGCGACTTCAACTCATGCTCTCCACAACACTTGCAATCGCACTTGTTATCTAAGGGATTAAACTAACGCCATGGTAAAACTCGACGCTTTCATTTTTATTATTTCCCTTCTCGTACAACTTTATTCACTCTTTGATTGTGGGCGTACCGAGCAAGACCATTTTAAAAAGCTTCCAAAGTGGGGATGGCTAATAGTCATACTTTTGTTCGGCGGATTCGGCGGACTGATGTGGCTCATAGTTGGTCGACCAAAGAGCCCTGGCACCGGCAGAGGTCGCGGGCAAAAGCCTCGCATTATTCCTCCGGATGATGATCCAGATTTCCTACGAAAGCTTTAATTAAAGTCCTGAATATGTATGGCGCCCAGAGCCCCAGATATTTATATAGACGTAATTAAATAAAAACGTAGATCCAGCGAATAGACATAGCCAAGCAGCTCTACGTCCGCGCCAACCAACAGTTACGCGAGCGTGCAAATAAGCAGCATAGGCAATCCATGTAATGAATGCCCAGGTCTCTTTTGGATCCCAACCCCAATAACGACCCCATGCTGATTCTGCCCAAATTGCTCCGGCAATAACAGCAAAGGTCCAAAGTGGAAATACGAACGCTACGAGACGGTAAGAAAGTTGATCTAGGTATTCAAGAGATGGAAGTTTCTTCGCCCATACATTTCTTTCACCACGTGATTCAATTCGATCTAATATTAAATAGGTAGCTGCAATCGTATTTGCAAGCAAGAAAACCCCACCAGAAATAATTGCCGCCGATACGTGAATGATTAACCAGGTTGATTTAAGGGCAGGAACTAGTGGCGCACTTGGGCGATACAACACTGCTACTGCAGTTCCAAGAGTTAGTAGGACAGAGATTGATATTGGCAAGCCAAGCCAGCGAAGTTTATATTTAATTAACGCGAACAAGTAAGCACCGGCGAAGGCCATCGCTCCTGTGATCGAGAATTCATACATATTGCCCCACGGTGCACGGTGTGCCGATAGTCCGCGAAGCAGAACGCCAGAGGTTAAGAATACTTGTCCAAGGATCATCATTGCAGTTCCAATACGGCCCGCTTTATCAGTACGGGCGAAATCAAATTTTGTTGAGTTTTCGGCTAGACGAACAGAAAAGGCAACTTCAACGGCGTGCGAAAAGAAGGCGACGGTATAAACGAACATCGCAGAATAAATTGCGTAGTTCGATAAGTATGCAAACTCTCTAGAGCTCATCTTCCATCCACTTCTTAAGTTGAGCGAGTTCCTCGCTCAAACCTGGCGCACTATTCTTAGCAAGACCTGCTATTTCTATCTGATTATTTGCTTTCACCCAAATTCTGCGTTGACGAGTAAAGAGGGAGAGCAACAAGCCCAAGATAGCCAATATCGCACCTACGAGCGCGTAGAGCTTGCCAGGGTCATCAACAATTTGAAGGTTAACCCATGAACGCCAGCCATCAAATGTGATGGAGCCCTCACCAAAATTTAGCGTCTGCCCGATTGTTAATTGCTTAAGGGCAATTCGTTCCATTTTTGATGTGTTTAAGCGGTAAACCGATTGTGGAATTCCGTTATCAAGACCAAGGTTTCCTTTCCACACCGCAAGCAACAACCGCGGATCTAATACTTCGGGAAATGCCGAGAAAGCGCCCCGACGAGCGTTGCGATCATAGGTAGGGATGAATGAACCTACAAACCCTATTTGTGGATTCATATCTGGTGCTTTGATTGCGCCGGTAGAAGTTAGATTTGCATCTTGTGGCAAGAAAGTAACAGGGCCGTGAACCGCAAATCAAAATCAACGAAGAACCACTCGATGCCATCGACGATGAGATCATTGAAGCACCAAAAGGTTCATCCTTCTCGTTCGGCCAAATGTTTGGCATCGTTGCCTGTATCGGGTTGCTCGTTGGTGTCGCAATCCTGACGCGACGTTATTTTGAAGAGCAGGTTGCCTCGGCTCCAAACCTCGATTCTCAGATTTCCTCAGCATTAAAACAGCAGGCTGCGATGACTGCAGCAGAGCCGTTGATGGAATCGAACCAGGCACAGCAGGCGTCGACTGCCGAAATTCCGGCTGCCAGCCAGCCCGTAGCGTCGATCGCTGAGTCAGAAAATCAGAAAATCGAAGTTCCTGTCGCTCAATGGATCGACAGGCTTCTCGCTAACCAGATTCCGATTGAAGAAGAAGCTCCCGTGTTCCCAGAGCAAATGGTGCTCCAGGGCCGGATCGTTCCACCTCCTGTCTTCCGTGTCGACGTGGCCGAAGCAAAAGCGGTACAGGGACCACACTTCGCCGTCAGCCAGAAGTCCGGTATTTCGGAACCAGCGGCAATCCAACAGGAAACCGAGCAAGTGATCGATGAGTTCGATTCGGCTCATCGGCCTGGTCCGGCGAAGCCACACTTTATGCGTCGACGTCCCGGTGAGAACACAGTGGCGGCAGCGGCGGGTAAAACTTCTCGGACTGCTGCACAACCCGATCTCAAGCACAGCGACACCCCCGTGACTGACGCACTTCGCCAACTTCAGGGAGGTCAACCGTGAGTGTCGGACTGGACCTCGGAACCACCGAGTTTCGATCACTGCGTGATTCTGGACAGAGCTTGATTGCTCGTCGCTGCCGGACGTCATATCTCGTTGTCCGAGATACACCGGGACATCGACGACTCTTAGCGAGTACTCAGGCCC